>NZ_JAWLDS010000107.1:0-9269 GCF_041686535.1 Aquicoccus sp.
GGAAAAGCCCAAGAAGCGGCGCCGCCGTCGACGTCGGAGCCGCTCGTCCAAGTCGGGCAATGGGGCCGAGGCGAAAACCGAAGATCGCAATGCCGAGCCCGAGGGCGAACACGCGGGCGATGCGGTTGCTGCCGGGCCTGCAGATGACGCTGCCAAGGAACCGGCCAGCGAAACACCTGACGCGCCCAAGGCAAGATCGCCCCGCTCTTCGTCGAAGTCCAAATCCGCGGCCAAGCCTGCGACGGAAAAGGCGGAACCGGTTGGGGAGGACGCAACTGCCGACGATGGCAAGACCGCCGAGCTTGAGGGGCAACAGACCAAAACCTCGAAGCCCCGGACATCGAGATCGGGAACCACCGTGTCTCGCACACGCAGCAAGAGCACGGCCAAATCGTCGAGCGATTCGAGCAAAACAGCCAAGGACGCGCCCGCGCAGAACGTCACGGACGCCGATATGGCAGCTTCGAAGCCGGAAGAAGCGCCCAAGGCAAAGCCCAAGCGCAAGGCCCCCACCCGGTCGAAAACGACCAAGGCCGCAGCGGTGAGTGACACTGCATCCGAGACCGAAGCCAAACCGAACGGCGCTGATGATACGCCGCAACAGGCGCCCAAGGAACCGGCACCGGAAAAGCCGTCCGAGACGGTTGCGGCCAGGGCCGGGGGCGGCGATGCGAAAATGGCGGGAGACACATCCTCGGACAGCCCGACGACCGCATCGGACGACACCGGACAGTCTGAAGCGGAAAAGCCGACGAGAGAGGCGCCCAAGAAGCGGGGATGGTGGTCGCTGGGCCGCAGTTGAGCGCTTGGCGATGACAGTTTGACAGTGGAACGCCGCGCTACACTGCGCGGCGTTCGGCATTTCCCGCTTTACTTGTCCCGGTTCACACCCACGCCAACGGCTTTGTGACAACACGTCGCGTGACGGCGCACGCGCGATGGCGTAAGGGGATGGCATGTTTGGAATCGAGATCATAGACGCGGGCCTTTTGCCCGCGATGCTGGTGGCGGTGTTTGCCGGGGTGTTGTCTTTTCTCAGCCCCTGCGTGCTGCCGATCGTGCCACCCTATCTGGCCTATCTCTCGGGGGTCTCCGTCACGGATCTGAACGCGGGCCGCAATCGCGCGGTGGGACCGGCATTGTTTTTCGTGCTGGGGCTTTCGACCGTATTCCTGATGCTTGGCTTCACCGCCTCGGCGGTCGGCACCCTTTTCTTGCAGTATCAAGGCTGGTTCAACGCGATTGCCGGTATCCTCGTCATGGGGTTTGGCCTGCATTTCATCGGGATCTACCGGATCGGGTTCCTCGATCGCGAGGCGCGGATGGATGCGGGTGATCGCGGCGGCAGTGCGCTTGGTGCATATATCCTGGGGCTGGCCTTTGCGTTCGGCTGGACCCCATGCATCGGCCCGCAACTGGGCGCGATCTTGAGCCTTGCGGCGAGCGAGGCCAATGTTGCGCGCGGCACATTCCTTCTGGGGATCTATGCCATTGGGTTGGGGGTGCCGTTCCTTCTGGTCGCGGCCTTCCTGCCGCGTCTGGGCGGGTTTATGGGGTGGATGAAGCGCCATCTCGAACAGATCGAAAAGGTCATGGGGCTGCTTTTGTGGACCATTGGCCTATTGATGCTGACCGGAGGGTTTGCGAGTTTCTCATATTGGCTGCTTGAGACGTTCCCGGGGTTGGCGGCGCTGGGATAGGGCTGCGCGGACAGCTGGTTCAAGCCTTACTCTTGCCCAAGTGATCGGCTAGGCTGGATCCAAAAGAGGCAGTCGATGCACAAGGAACCGTCACGGGCCATCAAGCGCCGCCGGGTGTTTTACATTCCCGGTTACGATCCGATTCATCCGCGCCGTTATCGTGAACTCTACCGCAAGGAAGGCGCGGCGCAGGCGGCGATATCGGGGTATGAAATCGCGTTGCGCCCCAAAACGGGTGGCGGCGCCTATGGCTGGCATGTGAGCGCGCGGATCGACGGGGCCGAGACCGAGACCGATGTCGAGGTCCTGGTCTGGTCGGATATCGTGCGCGAAAGCATGGGGCGCGGGATCGTGGCGACCTATGGGCAGTTGCTGCGCACCGCCTGGACCTATATCGGCTCGGGTGCGCTTTGGCGGCTGATGCGTTTGCGCAAGGGGCCTGTGATCGCGGCACTTTACCCTGTGGTTTTCCTGCTCGTGCAGCTGGCGTTGGCACTTGGCGTGGCCTGGGGAGTGGGCCGTGGGCTGGCCTTGCTGCACCCTTGGGCGGCTTGGAGCGGGTTCATCGTCGTGCCCTTCGTGCTGGAGTGGTTTCGCAAGCGCGATGGCCGCTTATTCGCCTATTACCTGATGCATGACTATGCCTATTCGGCGCAATACAAGGGGGCGAACCCGCCCGAGCTGGAAGAGCGGATCGGGGAATTTGCCGACGTGATTGCCGCCGCATTGTGTGAGGATGTGGACGAGGTTCTGGTGGTGGGGCATTCGTCGGGTGCGCATCTGGCGGTGTCGATCCTGGCCGATGTGATCCGCGCGGGCCGGGTACCGGTGGATGGTCCGGCGCTGGGGTTTCTGAGCCTCGGGCAGGTGGTGCCGATGGTTTCGTTTCTGCCCCGCGCCGAGCGCCTGCGTGCCGATCTGCGGTTCCTTTCGATCCGTGACGAGATCACATGGGTGGACGTAACGGCACCCGGCGACGGCTGTGCCTTCGCGCTGTGCGATCCGGTGGCGGTGTCTGGCGTGGCGCCGCCACGCAAGCGCTGGCCGCTGGTGATCTCTGCGGCCTTTACCCAGACGCTGAGTCCCGCACGCTGGAAGGAGTTGCGCTGGCGGTTTTTCCGGCTGCATTTCCAGTATCTCTGTGCCTTCGACCGGGTGCGTGATTATGACTACTTTCGCATCACCGCCGGGCCGAGCACGTTGAGAGCGCGCTTCGCAGGACGGAAGCCATCGAAGTCGCGGATCGAGAAATCTGCATCGAAATATGTCTCCGTGAGGGAAGATGCACGCTCCGCCGCCTGATCCACCACAGCCGCCAAAGCCACCTGCACGGGTGGGGCGCGTGTCGCTCTGGCGCTATGCGAGGCTCTTTCGCGCGGATATCCTTTCGGCGCAACCGGCGCGGCTTTATCGCGCGTGGATGGCCGAGTTCCGAACGCCGTTTTTCCGCTCGTTCATGTGCAACCAGCCCGAACTGGTCGACCTGGTGCTGCGCAAGCGGCCCGATGACTTTCCCAAATCCGACCGGATTCGGGAGGGGTTGGCGCCGCTCCTTGGCAATTCGGTCTTTGTCACGAACGGAGAGACGTGGAAGCGCCAGCGCCGGATCATCGACCCGGCCTTCGAGGGTGGGCGCCTGCGAGATGTGTTCCCGGCGATGTGGGATGCGGGGCAGGCGGCCGTGGCACGGCTGGCCCCTCTGGAGGGCGGTGAACCGGTCGAGATCGAGGCGCAGACCAGCCATGTGGCGGCCGATGTGATTTTTCGCACGCTTTTTTCCATTCCCATCGAGCACGAGGTCGCGGGGCAGGTGTTCGAAACCTTTCGTGAGCATCAGCGTGCCCAGCCGGTTCTGAATCTGGGCGCAGTGCTGCCCCTGCCGAAATGGTTTCCGCGCTTTCACAGCCGCGAGACGCGCCGCACCGCGCGCAAGATCCGGGCGCTGATCACGCAATTGACTGTTGCGCGGATGAGCGCGATCGAAGCCGGGCGTGCACCCGACGATTTGGCCACCAAGATCATGACTACGCCCGACCCTGAAACGGGCGAACGGTTCGACACCGGTGAAATGGTCGATCAGGTGGCGATCTTTTTCCTTGCGGGGCATGAAACCTCGGCCAGCGCATTGGCCTGGTCGCTTTATCTTTTGGCGATGCATCCCGAGTGGCAGGAACGGGTCGCCGATGAGGCCCGCGCGGCCTTCGACCCGGAAAAGGTCTATTTCTCGACCGTCTCCAAGCTCCGGGTTTCACGCGATGTGTTTCGAGAGGCCCTGCGGCTTTACCCGCCGGTGCCGATGATGGTGCGCGAGGCGAGTTGCCCGGAACGGTTCCGCGATCGCGACGTGCCGAAGGGCAGCCAGATCGTTCTGTCGCCCTGGCATCTGCACCGGCATGAGCGGCTTTGGGAGCGGCCCGATGCGTTCGACCCGGCGCGGTTTCAGACCGAGAACGGCAAGGCCTGTCTGCGCAACGCCTATATTCCGTTCTCGGCCGGGCAGAGGGTCTGCACCGGGTCGGGTTTCGCGATGATCGAGGGGCCGCTCATCCTGTCGATGCTGGTGCGGGCCTATCGGTTCGAACTGGTCGCCGACCGCCCGGCCATGCCGGTGGCCCATCTGACGGTGCGGGGCAAGGACGGGATATGGTTGCGCATCGCCAAACGTGACCCGGCCAAGCCATGAATCGGGGCCGTGGGGCGCCGATCTCCGTTAGGCGTTGGCTTCGCGGATCTTCTCGGCAGCGTCCTTGTCATAAGTCACGCCGTTTTGCTCGAAAAGCTGGTCCAGCTCGCCTGACAATGTCATCTCGGTGATGATGTCACACCCGCCGACAAACTCACCCTTCACATAAAGCTGGGGGATGGTCGGCCAGTCGGAATAGTCCTTGATACCCTGACGGATGGCATCGTCGGCCAGCACGTTCACGTCGAGAAACTCGACGCCCATGTAGTTCAGAACCCCGGCCACGCGCGAGGAGAAGCCACATTGCGGCATGTCTTTGGTGCCTTTCATGTAAAGCACCACGTCGTTGGCTTTGACGGTTTCATCGATCTGGGTCTTTGCGTTGCTCATGTCATGTTCCTTTGCTTGGGCTGCGCGGAAATACGGTGGGTGCAGCGGCCCTTGGGCCTGTATCAGTCTGCTTTCTCGGTCTCGCTGGTGTTGACTGCGTTGGGATCGAAATCTTCAAGGTCGTATCCGTCGTCTTCCTCGGCGAGAGCCGTGACGTGGGTCGTGCCGGTTTCTTCGTCATACTGGAGGCCGTACTGGGCGCGACCCTGCGACTTGAATCTTCGCAATTCGTGTATGCCCGCATAAACGAACACCAGCACGAAAGGCGAGAGAATCAATGCGGCGAGCAGGCGGGGGTCCATATGGACGTTCCTTTCGGGGTCAGTCGGGTGCACGTGTCGTCAGGGCGAGCGCGTGAAGTTCTCCGTCGGAGCCGTCCATCTTGCCCTTGAGCGCGGCGTAAACGGAGCGTTGCTGCTGCACGCGGTTCATTCCGCGAAAGCTCTCGTCGATCACCAGGGCGGCCATGTGGCGCCCGTCAGCCCCTTCGACCGTGATCTGCGCGTCGGGAAAGCTCTCGCGGAGCAGGCTCTCGAGTTCATGCGCGTAAAGCGGCATCTTGTGGGTTCTCCCTCGTGGTTTCGGGTGAATCTAGGTCGCTTGGCACGCAGGTGCAAGGGAAGCTGCTGGCTGCTCTCGAAAAGATATTGCGCAGATGTTTGTTTTCCTCGCAGCGATACGAAGGTCAGCCCAACGCAGCTTCGAAAGAGGATCGATAGGTGTCGGTAAGCTCGTCCAGCGGTGCGCTGCTCTTGCCGAACCTGACATCCGCGCCGCTGAAGCGTCCGACGGTGCGAATCGTCACGCCAGCCTGGCCGGCGGTGAGCATCAGGGCCTCGGCCTGATCGAAATTGCAGGCGATGAGGTAACGCCCCTGGTCCTCGCCGAAAAGCTCGCCCATGTCGTCGCTGTCGATCTGCACTCCGACGCCGCCTGCTTCGGCCATCTCGAAGGCGGCAAGTGCAAGACCGCCATCGGAGAGGTCGGTGCAGGCCTTGATCAGCGCGTGATTGGCGCGGATGAAATCGCCATTGCGTTTCTCGGCGTCGAGATCGACCGGCGGGGTGTCGCCCTCGACGCGGTTGAAGATTTCGGCGAGCAGGGCCGATTGGCCCAGGTGTCCCTGGGTTTCGCCCACGAGCAGGGCCACGTGACCATCTCGTGGCAGGTCGAGAATGGCCTCGTCCTCGCTCTTGATCAATCCGACCGCGGCAATCGTGGGTGTGGGCAGGATCGCGGTGCCGTCGGTCTCGTTATAAAGCGAGACATTGCCGGACACGATCGGCATGTCGAGGGCAGCGCAGGCGGCGCCGATGCCACTTATAGCGCCGACGAACTGGCCCATGATCTCGGGTTTTTCGGGGTTGCCGAAATTGAGGTTGTCGGTGCTGGCCAGCGGTGTGGCGCCGGTGGCGGTGAGATTGCGATAAGCTTCGGCGACGGCCTGCTTTCCCCCCTCTTCGGGGTTGGCCTTGACATAGCGTGGCGTCACATCCGAGGTGAAGGCAAGCATCTTGCCGGTATCATGCACCCGGATCACGCCCGCGCCCAAGCCGGGCGTGCGAACCGTGTCGGCCATGACCATCGTGTCATATTGCTCATAAACCCATTGTTTCGCGGCGTAATTCGGTGAGGAGAGCAACGCACGCAGCCCGTCGATCGGGTCGACCTCCGGCACACTTTCGGGGTCGAGCGGGTCTGTGGGCGGGGTTTCGATCCATGGTCGATCATACTCGGGGGCTTCGGATGAGAGCTTGGAGAGCGGCAGATCGGCCATGACCGAATTGCCATGCAGGATAAGGAATCGATCTTCGGGGATGGTTTCGCCGACGATGGCGAAATCGAGATCCCATTTCTCGAACACCGCCCGCGCCTCGGCTTCTTTCTCGGGTCGCAGGACCATCAGCATGCGCTCCTGGCTTTCCGAAAGCATCATCTCGTAGGCCGTCATCGCGGCCTCGCGCTGGGGCACGTCGTCGAGTTGCAGCTTGACGCCCAGCCCCCCCTTGTCGCCCATTTCGACCGCCGAACAGGTGAGACCCGCCGCGCCCATGTCCTGGATCGAGATGACCGCACCGGTGGCCATCAATTCCAGCGTTGCCTCCATCAGGCGTTTCTCGGTGAAGGGGTCGCCGACCTGAACGGTGGGGCGTTTCTCCTCGATCGTTTCATCGAATTCGGCACTGGCCATGGTGGCGCCGCCGACGCCGTCGCGCCCGGTCTTGGCGCCGAGATAGACCACCGGCATACCGACGCCGGAGGCGGCAGAGTAGAAAATCTTGTCCGCATCCGCGAGACCTGCGGCAAAGGCGTTGACGAGGCAGTTGCCGTTGTAGGCCGGATCGAACCGCACCTCTCCGCCCACGGTGGGCACGCCGAAGCAGTTGCCGTATCCGCCGATGCCTTCGACCACGCCATGCACCAGTTGCCTTGTCTTGTGATGTGCGACTTCGCCAAAGGAAAGCGAGTTCATCGCGGCGATGGGTCGTGCGCCCATGGTGAAAACATCGCGCAGGATGCCGCCCACGCCCGTGGCCGCGCCCTGGTAGGGCTCGATATAGGAAGGGTGGTTGTGGCTTTCCATCTTGAATATCACGGCCTGGTTATCGCCGATGTCGATCACGCCGGCGTTCTCGCCCGGCCCGCAGATCACCTGTGGGCCCTCGGTCGGAAGGGTGCGCAGCCATTTCTTGGAGGATTTGTAGGAGCAATGTTCGTTCCACATTGCCGAGAAGATTCCCAGCTCGGTGAAAGTCGGCTCGCGCCCGATGATCTCGAGGATGCGGGCGTATTCGTCGGGCTTGAGCCCATGTGCGGCGATCAGATCTTCGGTGATGGCTGGGTCGGTCATTTTCGCGTGTCCCCCGGGGTTCCGGCGCTGTGTCCGTCGACTGGCGTCGTCATACGACAAGGGGGCGGGGCATGGAAGGGGGCAAGCGCGCGGTTTGTGGCGCCGGTGGGGCGGTTTGCAGGGCGTTCTTGCGGAGCGCGCGTTGCGGGGTTGCGATGGCCGCCCAAAAGCCCAAGACTGGCAGAACGTAAAAGGAATGGAGCATGCAACGACTGTACAATCCGTGGCGGGGCAGGGGCCTCGAATGGGAGGGCATGACCGATGTGCCCTGGCCGAGTGTCGATATGCAGGCAGTTGTGGCGTTGTTGGCGCGCTGTCCCTTCCACGATGTAACGCCGCTGGTCCGGAGCGACGGTTTTGCCGGCGCAGGCGAGGTCTTTGTCAAGGACGAGCGCGCGAGGATGGGTCTTGGCAGTTTCAAGGCACTCGGTGCGGCCTATGTGATCGCGCGAGATGCTGCCGAGGGTCGGGCGCGGGGCCGCACCTATGTCGCGGCGAGCGCGGGCAATCACGGGCTGTCGGTCGCCGCGGGGGCCATGGCCTTTGGCGCGCGCGCGGTGATCTATTTGTGCGAGGCCGTGCCCGAAGCCTTTGCCGAGCGCCTGCGCGGGATCGGTGCGAAGGTGGTGCGTGCGGGAACCACCTATGAGGAAAGCATGACTGCGGCACTGCAGGCGGCAGAAGAAAACCAATGGGCGCTGTTGTCGGATTCTTCGTGGCCCGGCTATTTCGACCGTCCGTTGCGGGTGATGGAGGGATACCTGGCGCTGGCTGGCGAGGTCGTGCAGGCGATGGACGAGCCGCCCACCCATATCCTGTTGCAGGCGGGGGTGGGCGGATTGGCGGCGTCCTGTGCCGCCTTGTTCCGCGCGGCCTGGGGCGATTATCCACGGATCATCGTGGTCGAACCTGACGCGGCACCGGCGCTGACAGAGAGTGTGCGGGCGGGGCGTGCCGTTGTGACCGCGGGGCCGGTGTCCGCCATGGGGCGACTGGATTGCAAGGAGCCGTCGCTGATCGCGCTCAAGGGGTTGGCGCGCGATGCGGATACCTTCGTCACGATCAGCGAAGAGCAAGCGGCGGCGGCAATGCCCCAACTGGCCGGGGCGGGATTGGAGACCACGCCCTCGGGTGGGGCGGGGCTGGCCGCGCTTCTGGCGATGGATCCTTTGGGGCCGGATGCGCGGGTGTTGTGCATCCTGAGCGAGGCGGCGGAATGATGCGTGGATTTTCCGAGGAAGAGCATCGCGCGCGGGTCGATCGTGCGCAGGCCGCGATGGACCGGCTGGGGCTTTCGGCACTTTTGCTTACGACCGAGCCCGATATTCGTTATTTTACTGGCTTTTTTACCCGGTTCTGGGAGAGCCCGTCGCGTCCGTGGTTCGTGGTTTTGCCCATGGTGGGCGATCCGATCGCGGTTATTCCTTCGATCGGGGCGGCGCTGATGGGGCGGACATGGTTGCGCGATATCCGCACATGGACCGCACCCAACCCGGTCGATGACGGGGTGAGCCTTCTGGGCAAGACGCTGCACGAGGTGGCGCGTGGTGGGAAGGTTGGTATTCCGTCGGGCCCGGAGACGCATCTGCGGATGCCGCTGGCCGATTTCGGGCGGTTGCAGGGCGTGGGGATCGATTTCGGTGAC
>NZ_JAWLDS010000108.1:0-9070 GCF_041686535.1 Aquicoccus sp.
GGACAAAAAAGCGCACTATTGTCAACTGCGCGTTGCCTATGCTTCAGCTTATTTGCTTGATATTAAACAAAATATTCTCGCCTAACGGCAGAAAATTTGGCGGAGGAGGTGGGATTCGAACCCACGGTGGGCGTGAACCCACGCCGGTTTTCAAGACCGGTGCATTCGACCACTCTGCCACTCCTCCAGCCCGCTTTGGTTAATCAAGTTGCAGCGATTCTAGAAGAGCCTGTTTTGGGAAGTTCGAGCGAAGTTTTCAGCGCCCGTTCGTCTTGATGTCTCTAGGGAACACCCGCAACCGGCGGGGGTAAAACGTGATCGGCGCGAGGCCACGCGGGCAAGTACGGACAGTCAAGGACAGCAAAACTGCCGCCTGACAGCCTTCTTGCAACGCGATCCTCCTAACGGCCGCGGTCACTCAGTCGACGGCAAACCCGCGCCGGAACCGGGCCACGAAACGCTCCCGCGCTTCCGGTAGCGGCTTGTGAAGAAGTTCTGAGGCCAGTTTCTCGCGCAGGAAATATCCCGTTACGTCAAAGCCTTGGGAAATCTCCGCATCCGGCATGTCCCCGCGCCCCAACAGGCATTGCGGCAAGGGCAAGAGCCGATCCACCCAGTCGCCCGCGCCCAACCGCGACACCGCCCGTCCCGTCCGGGGCGAGACGAATTCCAGCCCCTCGCGCGCACCCGTCACGGCACAGGTCGACAGGTCGAGACCGAACCCCAACTCTTCCAGCAGCGCCAGTTCCCAGCGCAGATAGGCCAGCGGCCACAGGTCGTCCTGCCCCAGCAGATCAAGCAACTGTTCGCTGCGCCGATAGAGCGTGCCATGCGCCTCGCGTTCGGGCAGCGAGAAGTGCAACAACGCCACCACCGCGTTGAGCCCTGCCAGCGCCAGCCGCGAGCCCATCCCGGCGGCCGCGCGCGAGCGCACCGGCTCGACCGTGAAACTGCCGATATGATCCTCCAGCCGCGCCCGCCATGTCACGTCGAGCTGCGCACCCGGCTGCAGGATCGGCGCAATCTTTCGGCTGGTGCCACCACGCACCACGCCCGCGTGGCGGCCACGGGATTCGGTGAACATCTCTATGATGGCGCTGGTCTCGCCATGCCGCCGCACGTTCAGCAATATGCCCTGGTCCCGCCATTCCATGCAGGCCAATCTACCGCCCGGGCGAGGCGGCGAAAATCACTTTTTCACCACGCCCTCGGCCACCCACTGATCGAATATCGCCAGTGCCGCGTCGCTGAATGCCGCATCGTTGATATGCGTCTTGAGCCGGTGCAGAGCCACGTTCGCGGGGCAGGCCGTGCCGATCTGGTCACAGAACGCCGCAAGCCCTGCGGCATCATGCAGGTCGGCACCTTCGCGGTCCCATTCGTTGCCGCCCTCAAGCGGCAAAAGGAACGCCACCGGTCCCTTCGCGTCCGCCAGTTTCCCACAGATCGCCCGCGCCACCTCGCGCCGCTCATCCGCATCCAGCACCGCCGAGGTCAAAAGACGGTTATGCGCATGGGTTTCACGGTCCTTCAAGCGCTCGGGCGGGTCTTGCCAGCCCACGAAATCGACCAGATCGTAACAGCCCGGCGCGACAAGCTGCGGAATGCCCTGCGCGCCCGCATTGGTCATCCGGTCCGGCCCCGCCGAAATCCCCGAACCGAAAAGATGATTCACCACCTCTTGCGGCGCGAAATCGAACACGCAGGCAAAGGCGCCCTCGGCGGCCAACCCCTCGAAGGCGCGCCCGCCCATGCCGGTGGCATGGAACACCGCAACCTCGAAACCGCGCTCCTCAAGCGCCGGTTTCAGGCGCACCATGTAGCGCAGCACCGTCTTGCCAAAGGAGGTCATCCCAATGAGCGGCTTGTCGCGCCGCGGCGGCTCGACCGCCCGCGCCGCCCCCAGAACGGCGCCCGCCGCCTGGGAAAGCGAGGATTTGCAGACCGAGTTCAGCCCATAAAGCCCCCCCGCCCAAAGGATCATCTGGATGTCCGGGGCCAGCCTTTCGGGCGGCAGCATCGGCGAAAAGGACACGGTGGAAACCACGTATTTCGGCACGCCCAGCGGCAGCGCCGAACAGAGATCGAGCGCAAGGTCGGTTCCCATCGTTCCGCCCAGCACGATCACGCCGTCGATTTCACCCGCGCGGTAAAGCCGCAAGGCCAGCGCCGCCGCCCCCTCGGCCATGATCTGCATCGCGTGGTTCTCGTCGCCCGACCCGATCGCAGCGTCGATGCTCGATCCGCCCGCCTGGGCCACATCATGCTTGGAATGGTCCGTGGGCGCGTTCGGATCGCCGAGCACGCTCACATCCATCGTGCGCACCTTGCCACCCTGCCCGCGAATGCAATCGCAAAGGTAATTCAACTCGTCGTCCTTGGTGTCATAGGTGCCCACCACCAGGATCGTCTTGTCCTCACTCATGTCTCATCCTCCCATCCTGTCCAGCCAGCGCCACGCGCTGCGCAGTGCCGTGGCCACCGCCCGTTCCGACCGCTCCGCCGCCCCCGGCTCGCCCAACCGATCGGCGATCCAACCGGGATAGGTCAGCGCGCGCAGCAGCAGTAAGAGGTCGAGATCGGCCGCCCTAACCTGCCGCCGCGCGGCATATCCCTCGCAAAGCGCCGCGCGCAGCTCGGCGTAATCCGGCGCATCCTCGAAGCGCAGAAGAAAGGTCGCCAGTTCGAAATCGCGAAACCCGAACCCGCCATCGTCAAAATCGATCAGGTAGATCCGCCCCTCATCCCTCAGCATGTTCTCGCTGATCAGGTCGGCATGGATCAGCCCGTAATCGGCCTCGCCCTCGAAACGCGACAGCACGTCATCTGCCGCCGCCCGCACACGGCTCAGCAGTGCGCGTTCCGACGCATCCAGATGCGGATGCTCCCAGAACCGCCCCCAAAGCGGGGCCTCGCCCAGAAGACCCGCGCGGTCCCATGAAGGCCGGGTGAACCCCTCGGGCTGCACCCATGCGTCCGAAACGTCATGCATCCGCGCCATCGCGGCGCCCAGCGCATGGCAGAACCCGGGCCGGTCCGCGACGCCCTGCAACTCCCCGGCACGGCCCAGCGCGGCACCCGGCACCCATGTCAGAACATCGACCTGGTGCCCCGCCACGCTGGCCATGAACCGCCCGTCGCGCGTGGCCAGCGGCGCGGGCACATCAAGACCCCCCTCGGCCAGCACCGCCATCCATTCCAGTTCCGAGGTCAGTTCCGCATCGCTGCGGTAGCCGGGCCGGTGCAGTCGCAGCGCGTAATCGCCCCCGGGCGTCGAGGCACGAAACACCACGTTCTCGCGGCGCGCCGCGAGCTCGACCTCGGCCCCCTCCAGCCCCCACTGCCGGGCCGCGTCCTGTGCGATCTCAAGCAAGCGGCACCTCGCCCAACGCTTCGTCCACGGCCTCAAGCATCCGGTCGGCATCTTCGCGCGAGAACACCATCGGCGGGCGCATCTTCAGCACGTTGTAATGCACCCCGAGGAAATTCATCAGGACCCCCTTGTGACGCAACGCATTGGCCACCCTTTTCGTGAAGTCGGTCGCCGGGGTCTTGGCCTCGCGGTCGAGCACCAGTTCGGCCCCGAAGAAAAGTCCCGACCCGCGCACATCCCCGATACACGCATGCCGCGTGGCCAGACCGCGCAGCCCCGCGCGGGCATATTCGCCAACAATGCATGCGTTCTCCTGCAAGCCCTCCTCGCGGATCACGTCCAGCGTCGCCTGCGCCGCCGCCATGCTCACCGGGTTGCCGCCAAAGGTGTTGAAATAACGGAACGTGTCGCGAAACGCCTCCATCACCTCGCGGCGCGTCACCACGCCGGCCACCGGGTGGCCATTGCCCATCGGCTTGCCCATGGTCACGATATCAGGCAGGAACCCCGCCTTCTCGTGCCCCCAGAAATGCGTGCCAAGACGGCCGAACCCGGGCTGCACCTCGTCGGCGATGATCACGCCACCCGCGCGCCGCACCGCCTCGATGGCCGGGCTCAGCCATCCCCCGGGCAGGTCGGGAAAGCCTTCATTGGCAAAGAACGGACAGATGACCAGCGCCGAGACCCCGTGCCCCTTGTCCTCCAGCCGCTTGACCGCCGCCGCGACATGGCCCGCCCAATCGGCTCCCGACATCGGCCGGTAACTGTCGGGTGCCGGCACGAACTCGACCGTGTCCCACCGGTTCGGCGGCGGGTTGGTGCGACTGAGCTGGCTCACTGCATCGGTGTTGCCGTGATAGGTATGATCGGTCGCGATCACCCCCGCCTTACCGGTCACCGCCCGCGCCATGCGAAGCGCGATGTCGTTGGCCTCCGACCCGGTGCAGGTGACCATCATCGACTTCAGCGGCGCGGCGAATGTGCCGGTCAGGTCCTCGGCATAATCCACGATCCCCTCGTGCAGGTAGCGCGTATGGGTGTTGAGCGTCCCGGCCTGCCGACAGATCGCCTCGACCACCTTGGGATGGCAATGGCCCACATGCGGCACGTTATTGTAGCAATCGAGATACTCGCGCCCATCCGCATCCCAAAGCTTCGTCCCCAACCCGCGCACGAGATGCACGGGCTCGTCGTAGAATGTCGTCAGACGCGGGCCCAACAGGCGCTCGCGGCGATCGAGTAGGGTTTCGGTCATGATGGGCTCCGTGGATGCAACAAGGGCAGTGCCCGTCCCGCGGCGGGTTTTCGCCACTGGCACGGTGATGGTTGCGAAACAGTGTGCCGCACGTGAAAAAGAGGCATGCACCCGCCCGGGTGGGCGCAGAATGCGCCCGCCTTGGGGGCGGGCGGGCGCATGCCGGGACGCTGCGCGCCCCGGCGGAGGCGAAAGATTTCGGTCAAAGCTGTATCCATGCGGTCTTGAGATCGAGATACTTGTCTATCGCATGAAGCGACTTGTCATGGCCATTGCCCGATTGCTTGACGCCCCCTAGCGGCACGGTGTTGTCCGACCCGCCATAGGTGTTCACATGCACGATCCCCGCGCGGATATCCCGCACCATGCGATGTGCCCGGCCCAGGTTCCCGGTCCAGACCCCGGCCGCCAACCCGTAATCGGTCGCGTTGGCCAACATGATCGCCTCCTCGTCGCTCTCAAACGCGGTCACCGCCAGAACCGGGCCGAATATCTCTTCCTGGAACACCCGGTTGTCGGGGCGCACCCCGGTCAGAACCGTGGGCTCCATGTAATAGCCACCCGTGCTTTCAAGGATGCGCCCGCCGCCCAGCGCGACGTCTGCCCCCTGCGCGGTGGCATCGGCCACGAAGCCAAGGTTGCCCTCCAACTGGCCGAGCGAGTTGATCGCCCCGACCTGGCTTTGCAGGTCCAGCGGATCGCCCACCTTGAGCGCCCCGGCATGGCGCGACAGTGCCGCGACGAATTCGTCATGGATCGAGCGTTCCACCAACAGGCGCGACCCGGCCACGCAGACCTGTCCCGAATTGCGGAAGATTGCCATCGCCGACACCTGCGCCGCCTTCTCAAGATCCGGCGCATCGGCAAAGACGACATTGGGGCTCTTGCCACCCAGTTCGAGGTAAACCCGCTTGAGGTTCGAGCGCGCGGAATATTCCAGCAACCGCCGTCCCGTCACCCCCGACCCGGTGAACACCAGCACATCCACATCCATCGACAGCGCCAGCGCCTCACCGGCCACGCTGCCCTGCCCCGTCACCACGTTCAGAACGCCATCCGGCAGGCCCGCCTCCATGCAGTATTCCGCGAGTTTCAGAAGCGAGAGCGAGGCCGTCTCCGCCGGTTTCAGCACCACCGAATTGCCCGTCGCCAACGCCGGGGCAAGCTTCCACGCCCCGATCATCAGCGGGAAGTTCCACGGCACGATCGCGCCGATCACGCCAACCGGCTCGCGATGGACAAGCCCCAGCACGTTATCGGGTGTCGGCGCCACCTCGCCATAGATCTTGTCCACGGCCTCGGCGTAGTAACGGAACGTGCCCGCCGCCGACCCGGCCTCGGCCTTCAGTGCCATGTTGAACTCGGTGCCGTTGTCGCGCACGCCCAGCACGGTCAATTCCAGCGCCCGTTCCTCGATGATATCGGCAATCCGGTGGAGCACCCGCTTGCGCTCCGCCGGCGCCGCCCGCGACCATCGCCCGTCGTCGAATGCCCGCCGCGCGGCCGCGACGGCGCGGTCCACGTCCTGTGCGTTCGCCCGCTCTAGCGTGGTGAACGCGGCCCCGTCGATCGGGGAACATACTTCGAGCGTTTCTCCCGAACCTTCTTGCCACGCTCCGTCGACAAGTAATCCCTGCGGCGGAACATCTGCATTCCGAAGCGCGTCGATCTTTTCCTGGCTGACCATTTGGCCTCCTTCAGTTTGCGGCGTTCGATCAGTACATAGCGAATGTGCAGCGCGAGAACGCCTAGGATCATCACGAACAGGATCATCGTGATGGGCCGGTCGATGAAATCGAGCGGCGCCTTCACCCGCGCCATGCCCGCGCGCAGCTTGACTTCCATGATCCCGCCCAGGACCATGCCCAGCACGATCGGCACCGCCGGAAGCGACAGCCGCTTGAGCACGAATCCGAACACCCCGAAACAGGCCGCGATCAGGCAATCGGTGAACGAGTTGCGCAAGGAATAGACACCGACGAAGGACAGGGTGAGGATGCCAACCCCGAGGAACCGGTTGGGAATCTTCACCACCTTGACCAGATGCCCGGTCGCCGAAAGCAGGAAGATCAGCACCAGCACGTTGAGCACCAGCAGCGCCAGGTAAAGCGCCACCACGAACGGCATGTCATTCTGGAACAATTGCGGCCCCGGCACCACGTTATGCACGTAGAAAACCGACAACATCATCGCGGTCAGCGCCTCCCCCGGGATGCCCAGCGCCAGAAGCGGCACCATTGCTGCAGCCGGCACCGCGTTATTCGATGTCTCCGACGCGATCAGCCCCTCGCTCGACCCGTGGCCGAAATCCTCGGGGCGCTTGCTGCTGCGTTGCGCGGATGTATAGCTCATGAACTGCGCGGTGAACTCGCCCACGCCGGGGATCATCCCCATCACCACCCCGAACGCGCCCGACACCCCGGCCACCCGCGGATGGCGGCTCAGCTCGCGCAGCCCCTGGAACAGACCCCCGCGCAGCGGCGTGAGACGCACCTTCTCGTCATCGCCCTGCAAGAGATAGAAGGCCTGGGAAAGCGCGAACAGGCCCAGCACCACCACGATCAGGTCCACCCCGGACGAAAGCCAGCTTTGATCGAAAGTATAGCGCTTCGAATACTTGACCGGCTCCAAGCCCACGGTGTTGAGGAAGATCCCGAAAAACGCCAGTGCCCCGGCGATCAGCGTCTGACCGCGATGCGCGATCACCACGAGGATGAGACCTAGAAGCGCGGCAAGGAAAATCTCGCGGCTGCCGAACATCGGCGCGATGCGGGCCAGCACCGGCGCGAAAAGGATCAGGCAGACCACCGAGAACACGCCGCCGAAGAACGAGGCCGAATAGGCCAGCGAAAGCGCCCGCCGCGCCTCGCCCCGCGCGGTCATCGGGAACCCGTCATAGGTGGTCAGCGCATTCACGGCCGTGCCCGGCGTGTTGATCAGGATCGCCGGGATCGCGCCGCCATACATGGAACTGCCATAGATGCCCAGGAGCACGGTCAACCCCACGATCGGGTCCATGCTGAAGGTCGCGGGCAACAGGATGGCAATCGCCACCGCCGGCCCCACCCCCGGGATCGCCCCGATCAGGACGCCGCCCACCGATCCGACCAGAAGCGCAAGGATCACGTCCCAGCGGGCCAGGATCTCGACGGCTGATGACAAAAGCTCCATGCCCGCCTCAGAAATTCAGGATCAGGAACGAGCGCAGCGCGCCGGGCAGATACTCGTAGAGCGCCCCGCCCGGGATGCGCACCTGCAGGAAGGTCTTGAACACCACCACCACGCTCACCGCGAATCCGGCCGAAATCCACAGCATCTTCGGGCTGCGATACCCCACCCGCCAGGCCAGCAGAAGCACGAAGACCAGCGTTGCGGGCAGGTACCCCAGCACCGGCACGACCAGCACGTAAACAAGAAACCACAGCACCCATTCAAGGGCGAAGAACCAGATCCGCCACTCAACCAGATCGGACCGGCGCAACCGTTTGCGCGGCAACGCGCGCAAATGCAGCAGCCCGAACAGCGCCATGCCGCCCACTGCCACCGCCGGCCAGAATCGCGGCTGCGCGAAAAACTGCGTGCCCTTGGCCCATCGCGTCTCGCTGCCCAACTGGCTGAGCAGCAGGAGCGACGCGACCACGAAAACGATCGCGAACAGACTCTGCCCCCGGACCGGCCCCTTGAACCGGCGTTCTTCCTCGGTCATTGCCCTGCCTCCCGGCTCGCGCTGGCGAAACGGCCGGGCGGATCAGCCGCCCGGCCGCATCCGATCATTCAAGGATGCTTTCGATCCGTCCGACCGTTTCGATATCCTGCGCGATCCGCTCTGCGCTCTCGTCCGGCCCCTGCCAATAGATCAGCGCACCGGTTTCCTTGGCCACCGCCTGCGCCCGGTCGCTCATCGCGGTCTTCTGGGCGACGGCGATGATCTTGTCGCGCACGTCCTGCGGCGTGTCCTTGTGGACGAACAGCCCGTTCCAGAGCGCGATGTCGAGCGTTTCATCGACCTCGCCCGCGGTCGGCGCATCGGGCACCAGCGGGATGCGCTCGTCGGTGATCGATACCAGAACCTTGACGTCATCGAGGCACGGCAGGATCAGTTGCAGCGTGGTGTTGACAACATCCGCGTCGCCCGACGCCAGCGTGTTGCAATCCAGCGCGTCGAACGCCGCGTCGCTGCCCCATTCGAAATCCATGTTCGCGGCCAGTGCCTTGGTCACCTGCGTCGGCGTGAGGACATCGCCGAAATGGCCCAGCGCCACGTCATTCTCGGCCGCATGGGCGGCCAGTTCCTCCATCGTGGAATAGGGCGCATCGGCCGACGTAGCGATCACGAAGGGATATGTCAGGAAAATGCCCAGCGGATCGAACTTCTCGGGCGTCAGGTCGTCGATCCCGATCTGGTGGCCGACCACCGGCACCCCGATCACGAAGCTGCCGAT
>NZ_JAWLDS010000109.1:0-8983 GCF_041686535.1 Aquicoccus sp.
GCCGGAGCTTCCAAAGGGGAAGGTTTAGGGCTGACCCAGCCGCAGGTTACCAGTCCTGAATCTTCCGTCATGGTTTCATCCCCTTACCCGTTTGGACGTTGTCACACTGCCCACATACTCGTCACTTGCCTGCCTTGCCGCCCCCTGCCAGGCTGCGCGCCTGTTCTATCCAGTTGTCCCGCGCGATACGGCCCTTGAATTTAAGCCGCGCATCGACCCAGGCCACCTCGGCCTCGGTCCAGCCGGCGATCTGGTCGAAATGCCAGAACCCCATCTCGTTCAACAGCTTTTCCAGCTTGGGCCCGACCCCGCCGATGCGCTTTAGATCGTCGGCCCCGCCCGCGCGCGGTGCGCTCAACGTCTCGGGTTCCTTCTCCGCAACCGCTGCCTCGGCCGGCGCCGCCTCGGGTGATTTCTTGGCCTTGGGCCCGGCAGCTTTCGCCGGGGCTTGAGGCGTGTTGGCAGACGTGCCACCCTTGCCGCGCGCCCAGGCGTCAAGCCACGGCGTACGAAGCGGCACTTCGCTGCCGTCGATGCGCTTGACACTGTCGCCCAGCTCCATCGCCCGCGCGACGCTGGCATTGTGCTGCGGCCGTCCGCTCTCGTACTCTGTCAAGGAGGTGAGACCCGATGCAGGCTCCGAGGCATAGCGCCCGTTCTGCGGCCCCGGCACCGGCACCTCGCCCGCGCCCAGCGTGTCGATGATCTCCGACAGGCGCTCGGGCGTCAGGTCCTCGTAGTAATCCTTGCCGATCTGCGCCATCGGCGCATTCGAACAGGCGCCAAGGCATTCGACCTCTTCCCAAGAAAACTTGCCATCCGCCGACACCTCGTGCGGATTGGCCGCCACCTTCTGCTGAAGAACCTCGACCAGCGCCTCGGACCCGCACAACATGCAGGGCGTCGTGCCGCAGACCTGGAAATGCGCGACGCTGCCGACCGGCTGCAACTGGAACATGAAATAGAAGCTCGCCACCTCCAGCGCGCGGATGTAATCCATGCCCAGCATGTCGGCGACATGCTCGATCGCCGGCTTCGACAGCCACCCCTCCTGCTCCTGCGCCCGCCACAAGAGCGGGATGACAGCGCTGGCCTGGCGACCCTCGGGATACTTGGTGACCTGCTTCTCGGCCCAGGCCCGGTTCTCCGGGGTGAAGGCAAAGCTCTCGGGTTGCTCGAAATGAAGGCGGCGCAGCATCAGGCACAAGCTCCTGTCATCAGTTTCACACCCTGATCGTCGGGCAGCGTCTCGGCCGTCCCCTTGGCAAGGTGATATTGGGTCAAGGCGATCACCTGCTCACGTGTCAGACCGGCCTGCAACTCGACCGGAAGGTAATGTTTCTCCTCGCGCAGCACACAGCCGACACTGGCCACCGCGTCGAGGTAATCGTCGCGCATCTCGGGCGACACGTCCTGGGGCGGGATCGCAAGACAGCCGGACAGGAGCGAAACGCCCAGCATCACGAATGCAAGTTTCTTCACCTGTCGATCTCCCCGAACACCACGTCCAGCGAGCCGATGATCGCCGCGATATCGGCCAGCTGATGGCCGGTCGATATGTGATCCATCGCCTGGAGATGCGGATAGCCCGGCGCGCGGATCTTGGCGCGATAGGGCCGGTTGGTCCCGTCGCTGACCAGGTAGACGCCGAACTCGCCCTTTGGCGCCTCGACCGCCGCGTAAACCTCGCCCGCGGGCACCCGGAACCCCTCGGTGTAAAGCTTGAAGTGATGGATGAGCGCCTCCATCGACGTCTTCATCTCGCCACGCTTGGGCGGCGTGATCTTGCCACGCGTCAGGATATCGCCCTGCCCGTCCGGTTCACGCAGCTTGGCACAGGCCTGGCGCATGATGTGGATCGACTGCCGCATCTCCTCGACCCGCATCAGGTAGCGGTCATAGCAATCGCCGTTCTTGCCCACGGGGATCTGGAAATCGAACTCGTCGTAACATTCATAGGGCTGCGCCCGGCGCAGGTCCCAGGCCAGCCCGACCGAGCGCGCCATCACGCCCGACATCGCGTAATCATAGACATCCTGTTCGGTGATCACGCCGATATCCACGTTGCGCTGCTTGAAGATCCGGTTCTCGGTCAGCAATTCATTGATATCGTCGACGAACTTGTGGAAACCCTCGGCCCATTCGTCGATATCGTCGATCAACTCGGGCGGCAGATCCTGATGCACGCCGCCAGGCCGGAAATAGGCCGCGTGCAGCCGCGCGCCACAGGCCCGCTCATAGAACACCATCAGCTTCTCGCGCTCTTCGAAGCCCCAGACCGGCGGGGTCAGAGCGCCCACGTCCAGCGCCTGCGTGGTGATGTTGAGGATATGGTTCAGGATGCGCCCGATCTCGCAGTAAAGCACACGGATCAGGCTGGCCCGGCGCGGCACCTCCACCCCGGTCAGCTTCTCGATCGCCAGGCACCAGGCATGTTCCTGGTTCATCGTGCCCACGTAGTCGAGCCGGTCGAAATACGGCAGGTTCTGCAGATAGGTCCGGCTCTCCATGAGCTTCTCGGTCCCGCGATGCAAAAGCCCGATATGCGGATCGCAGCGCTCCACCACCTCGCCGTCAAGCTCCAGCACCAGCCGCAACACCCCGTGCGCCGCCGGGTGCTGCGGGCCGAAATTGATGTTGAAATTGCGGATCTTCTGCTCGCCCGTCAGCGCGTCGTCGAACCCTTTGGAGCCGTCCATCATCCGCGCCCTCCGCCGATCTTGTCCTTGAATGCCATGACCCACAGCAGGATCAGCGCCCCCAGCGGAATGACCGCCACGAGCGACACCCAGTTCGGAATGCCGAACCGCGGCAGCAACCGCCAGAACGGGATCACCACCAATGCCGCGAAGACGATGAACCAGATCAGGCCCATACCGCCCATGCCGTTGCCTGCGCCCATCATTTCTTGGCCTCCTCGCTCTTCTCGTCGCCCGGAAGGATGTATTGCGCACCTTCCCACGGGCTCAGGAAATCGAACTGGCGATATTCCTGCACCAGCTCGACCGGCTCATAGACCACCCGCTTTTGCGCCTCGTCATAGCGCAGTTCGACATAGCCCGTGGTCGGGAAATCCTTGCGCAGCGGATAGCCGCGGAACCCGTAATCGGTCAGGATGCGACGCAGGTCGGGATGTCCCGAGAACAGAATGCCGAACATGTCGAACACCTCGCGCTCGAACCAGTTGGCGCTGGGATGAACATCGGTGATCGACGGCACGATCTCGTCCTCGCGAATGCTCAGGCGCAGCCGGATCCGCTGGTTCTGCTGCATGCTCAGGAAATGGTAGACCACGTCGAACCGTCGCGCCCGCTCCGGATGGTCCACCGCCGTGATGTCGATCAGCGTTCCGAACCGGCAGTTGCCGTCGTTGCGCAGGAACTCGACCAGCCCCGCGATGTTGGACGGGGCCACGTCCAGCGTCAGTTCGCCATGGGCGATCGCCCGGCCCAGCACGCAATCTGGACGCTTCGCCTCGACATGCGCGCCCAATTCTTCCAGTGCTTCACTCATCGTTTCTCAATCCTTCCCGCACCCGGCCGGCGCGGCCTGATGCTGTGCGCCTCAGCGCATGATCGTTCCGGTCCGGCGGATCTTGCGCGACAGCTGCATGATCCCGTAAAGCAGCGCCTCGGCGGTCGGTGGACACCCCGGCACGTAGATATCGACCGGCACGATCCGATCGCATCCGCGCACCACCGAATAGCTGTAGTGATAATAGCCGCCGCCATTGGCGCAGCTTCCCATGCTGATCACGTAACGCGGCTCGGGCATCTGGTCATAGACCTTGCGCAATGCCGGGGCCATCTTGTTCGTGAGCGTCCCCGCCACGATCATCAGGTCCGACTGGCGCGGGCTGGCGCGCGGCGCGGTGCCGAACCGTTCAAGGTCATAGCGCGGCATCGACGTGTGCATCATCTCGACCGCGCAGCAGGCCAGCCCGAACGTCATCCAGTGCAGGCTACCGGTGCGCGCCCAGTTGATGATATCCTCGGTCGTGGTCAGCAGGAAACCCTTGTCCTGCAATTCGGCGTTCAGCGATTGCGTCGCAACATCGCGATCCGCGCCCGCCGTGTTGGCTCCGGTCATGACCATTCAAGCGCCCCCTTCTTCCATTCATATGCAAACCCTACGGTCAGGACCGCCAGGAAGATCATCATCGACCAGAATCCGACATCGCTCACATCCTTGAAGGCCACGGCCCAGGGAAACAGCATCGCGATCTCCAGGTCGAAGATGATGAACAGGATCGACACGAGATAGAAGCGCACGTCGAATTTCATCCGCGCATCGTCAAACGCGTTGAATCCGCATTCATAGGCACTCAATTTCTCGGGATCGGGATTGCGCACCGCCAGAACCAGCGCCGCAAGGATCAGCACGATCCCCAACGCGATGGCTATTCCCAGCAATATGAGGACAGGCAGGTATTCCCTGAGCATCTCTTCCACAGCTTGGCTCCTTTCGGGGCACGGCAAACGCACGTGCCAAAGTGGCTGCAAAACTCAATCCCTGATCTACTCCCGCCCCCGGTCAGGGTCAACCGACGCCAGGACATATTCGGGTTTGCGCAGATTTCATCCCCATCCGGTATGCGATTGCACACAAGCCCAGCAAAACAAGGGCCTCGCGGCAGCGCAGCATCGCAATATGGCCCCAAGCGCGGTCCACCCCCATAAGATGGGTCTCAAAAACGTGTTTTTAAACCCGCGGTGCTGTCCGACTCGGGCCCGCACCAAACCCCGCGTTAACCCCTTTAACCCGCCAGGGCCCGAACCCGCCCCCCGAAGCCGGGTGGCAGCCGGGCGGCAGCCGGATGTCACCCCCGATTTTTCGCCGAAAAGCCTTGGTTAACCCCCCGGCGCGCCGCGATTACGATCCGTCAACCACCCAGGGCGCCGGGCGCTTGGCAAAGAAGGCTTCGATGCCCGCGCGGGCCTCCTCGCCTTCCCATGTCCGCACCAGCCGTTCGATGGTCGCGTCGATGATCTCGGGCGTGATCGCAGACCCCAGCATCCGCGCCAGGCGCTTTGACTCCGCCACCGCCCCGGGGGCCGCCGCAAGATAGGGCCGCACCTCGGCCTCAACCGCCGCGTCAAGCGCGTCCTCGGGCACGACACGCGACAATAGATCAAGTTTATCGGCCTCTTGCGCATCGAATACGCGGGACGACATGAACACCTTGCGGGCGTGGGTCTCGCCCATCCGGGCCAGGACATAGGGGCTGATCGTCGCCGGAATGAGGCCCAGTTTGACCTCGGTCAGCCCGAACTTGGCGCCCTCCGCCCCGATCGCCACATCGGCCACCGACATCATCCCGATCCCGCCGCCGAACGCATTGCCCTGCACCCGCGCGATCAGGGGTTTCGACAGGGTGTTGAGCGCATATAGCGCCATCGCGAGCTTGCGCGCCTCGGCCCGCCGCTGCTCGGGCGTGGCCTCCATCTGCGCCTGCATCCAGCGCAGGTCGCCCCCCGCGCAAAAGCTCTTCCCCCGCGCCGCCAGCACCACGACACGCACCTGCGCATCCTCGTCCAACACCTTGGCAGCACTTGACAATTCCTCGATCATCGCGCCCGACATGGCGTTGTGCTTGTCCGCCCGGTCAAGCCAGAGCGTGGCGACGCCCCGCCCGTCGCGCTCGATTGCAAGCGTCTCATACATCGCGTTCAATCCTCATCTGGCGTGCCATTTCGGCCGCCTGTTCCAATTTCCCCCGGTCCAGCCCGGTCTCGTAGCCAAGCGCCACCAGCCGGTCATGCACCGCCTCGCTCGCCACGTTCCCCGCCGCCCCCGGTGCATAGGGGCATCCGCCCAGACCGCCCACCGCCGCGTCGAACACCCGCACGCCACGCGCCAGCGACACCTCGATATTCGCCAGCGCCCGCCCGGCGGTGTCATGGTAATGCCCGGCCAGCTTGCCGGCCGGCACCACGTCCAGCACCGCGCCCAGCATCGCGTCGATGCTCCCGGGCGTGCCCTGCCCGATCGTGTCACCCAGGCTGATCTCGTAAACCCCCATTTTCCATAGAATTTCCGCCACGCGCGCAACCTCTCCGGGCGGGGTCTTCCCGTCATAGGGGCAATCGGTGACGCAGGAAATATAGCCCCGCACCGGCATGCCCACGTCCCGCGCCGCCTCCATGATCGGGGCGAACCGTTCAAGGCTCTCGGCAATGCTCGCGTTGATATTGGCCCGGCTGAACCCTTCCGAGGCCGATCCGAAGATCGCCACCTCGTCGGCCCGCGCCGCCACCGCCCCTTCGAATCCGCGCATGTTCGGCGTCAGCGCCGCATAGCGCACACCCGGCGCGCGCGCGATTCCGGCCAGCACCTCCGCCGAATCGGCCATCTGTGGAACCCATTTCGGGCTCACGAATGACGCCACCTCGATCCGCCGAAACCCCGCCCCGCTCAGGCAATCGACCAGCGCGATCTTTTCAACCGTCGGGATCAGCCGCTTTTCGTTCTGCAACCCGTCCCGCGGACCCATCTCGAAAATCTCAACGCGTTCAACCATCTGCGCCCCGTCCTTCATCTTGCCCCAAGTACTCCCGCCGGAGGCGTCGCCCGGCGCGGCTCACCCCTCGGGCACCTCGTAGAACTCCCGGTCATAGAACTGCTGCAACCCCTCGGCCTCCAGCGCCCTCTGGTAGGCCGGACGCGCCTCGATCCGCGCCTTGTAGGCGCTGAGACGGGAAAACCGCTCGAACCGCACGTAATGCCGCGCGCTTTCCAGTGTGAATCCCATCATCGTATCGGCGGCCGAGAACCCGCGCCTGAGCAGATACTCCTGCTCCCCCAACACCCGCTCCAGCGGCTTGAGCGAGACCGCCAGCCGCTTGACCTCGATCCCGATCACCGTGGGCGAACGCATCGCCGGGTCGGGCAGGAAAACCTGTTGCAGGTTGAGGTTCTGGATCAGTACACCGATGGTTTCGGCATAATGCAGCCAGGTGAGGTATTGCGCGCGCTCCGCCTCGCCCGGCATGGGCGCCAGCCCCTTTTCCGGCCGGGTTTCGCACAGGTATTCGGTGATCGCCCCGCTCTCGAAAAGCACCTGCCCGTCGATCTCCAGAACCGGCACACGCCCCGCCGGGCTCAGCCCGAGGAATTCGGGGCCCCGCAGATCGCCCCCGGCGATATCATAGCTGATCACTTCCGGCTCCAGCCCCATCTCGTAAAGCAGCCAGAGCACCCGGAACGACCGGCTACCCGCGACGCTGTGCAATCTGATCGGCTCTTGCATGATCCCGTCCCCTTGTCCCAACCCTGCCCGTTGGCTTGGCCGGGCGCCATGAGAATTTTTCCCAAGAAAGAGACCCTTGGCCCTTCAGGCCGCCGCCTCCTCGTTCTCCTCCAGCCGGATCAGCGCCGCGCCTGCCTCGACCTGTGCCCCGGCCTCGACCATCACCTCGGCCACCACCCCGTCGCGCGCCGCCAACAGCGCATGTTCCATCTTCATCGCCTCGAGAACGGCAAGCCGATCACCGGCCTGCACCGCCTGCCCCGCCTCGGCAAAGATCGCCTTCACGAGCCCCGGCATCGGCGCCTCGATCACGCCCGCTCCCGCGCCTGCCGCCGCCGCGCGCTCCAACGGGTCGATCACGCGGTAACCCTGGCCATAGCCGTCGAACACCGTGACCTGTCCCCCGGCTTCGGCCCAGGGCGCGGCGGGCCTGCCGTCAAGATACCAGCCATCGCGCCATTCGGCCATGATCTCGGCCTCGTCCACCCGAATCCGCACGGCATCCGGCCCCTCCACGATCACGGCGACCTGCTCTTCCGTCTCGCCCTGCGCCAGGGCCACATGACGCGGCGCGGGTGTCCAGAGCGCGAAGCCCCGCGCCCAATCCGGCGCCGCCATCAGCCCCAGCGCCGCCATCGCCGCCTGCGCCACCACCCGTGGCGCCGGAGCATCCGCCGCGATCAGCCGGTCGAGGTCGCGCCCGATCAACCCGGTATCGACATCGCCCCCGGAAAATTCCTCGTGCCCACATAGCGCGCCGAGGAATGCAAGGTTCGTCACCGTCCCGGCCACCTGCGTCTCGCGCAGCGCCTGCGCCATGCGTTTCAACGCGATCTCGCGTGTCGCCCCATGGGTGATCAGCTTGGCAATCATCGGGTCATAAAAGGGCGATATCGCATCGCCCGCACGCACGCCGCTGTCGGCCCGCGCCTGCGGCGGGAATTGCAGGTGCGACAGAACCCCGGTCGCGGGCAGGAAACCCTTGGGCACATCTTCGGCATAAAGCCGCGCCTCGAAGGCGTGTCCGGTGATGCGCAGATCCTCCTGCCGTGCGGGCAAGGGCTCGCCCGCCGCCACGCGCAACTGCCATTCCACGAGATCGACGCCGGTGATCGCCTCGGTCACCGGGTGTTCCACCTGCAAGCGGGTGTTCATCTCCATGAACCAGAACCCGTCCGTGCGCAGCCCGTGACTGCCATCGACGATGAACTCGACCGTCCCCGCCCCCTTGTAGCCGATCGCCTCCGCGGCGCGCACCGCCGCCCGGCCCATGGCACTCCGCATCTCTTCTGTCATGCCCGGCGCCGGGGCCTCCTCGATCACCTTCTGATGCCGCCGCTGCAGCGAGCAATCGCGCTCGAAGAGATGCACCGCGCGCGTGCCGTCGCCGAAAACCTGCACCTCGATATGGCGCGGCTTCTCGACGAATTTCTCGATCAGCACAGCCGCGTTGCCAAAGGCCGTTCTCGCCTCGCTCTGCGCGCTGGCCAGTGCATCCATGAAATCGCCTGGCGTCTCGACAAGGCGCATCCCCTTGCCGCCGCCACCCGCCACCGCCTTGATCAGCACCGGATAGCCGATCGCATCCGCCGCGCCCGAAAGGTGCTCGGGGTCCTGGTTCTCGCCGTGATAGCCCGGCACCACCGGCACGCCGGCCTCCTCCATCAGCGCCTTGGCCGCGTCCTTGAGGCCCATCGCGTCGATCGCCTCGGCCGACGGCCCGATGAAGATGAG
>NZ_JAWLDS010000110.1:0-8971 GCF_041686535.1 Aquicoccus sp.
CGGGCTGGTGACCGGCGCGCCGGCCGACCTGGTGCTGCTGGATGCGACGGATCCGATCGACGCCATCCGGACGCGGGCCACCCGGACCCACGTCATCCGGCGCGGCAAGCTCATCTGCGAAACCGCGCCACCCGCGCCCCGGCTGTTGCTGGACGGGCGGCCGGACAGACCGGCGCGGCACTAGGCAGCCCTTGCGCGCCGCGATCAGCGCATCTCGCCCGAGGCGCCTCGCAACTCGGCAACGAACGCTTTCCGCAAGGCTGCGCCTTCGCGGCGCGGATCGAAGGCCGCGAAAAAACGGGAATTGAATGACCAGTCGTTCGGTTTGATCGCGCGCATCCGACCCTCATCTTGCCACGCTGCGCCGCGATGCGCGGGCAGGAACCCCAGATAGGCGCCCGAAAGCACAAGGATCTCCTGTGCCTCCATGCTGCCCACCGTCGCCCGTGCGGTGACCCGGCCAAGACGGTAGGTGTCGTCAAAATGCATGTAGTTGCGCACCGAGAAGGCCGCCTTCAGGAAATCCCCCTGCGCGAGCTCCGCGTCGGGGCGCGTGAACCACGGATGCGTCTCTCCGCAGTAGAGATGATGCAGTTCCGTCGCGAGCTCGGCATAGTCCAGCCCCGGAAGCGGTTGCAGCGATGCCCCGATCACAACATCCCGCGTGGCGGCCAGCAGGCTGTTCTGCAGCCCGGCGGGCGTATCGGTGTCCACTTCCAGCAACGCCTCGGGATGGGCGGCGGCAAAGCGCGCGACGCAGCCGGGCAGGTCGAGCGCCGCGAACGTGGTCAGCGAATCGATCAACCCGATCCGCAGCCGTGCGACCTGCCGGCCATGCACGCGGTCCATCGTCGCCTCGAACCGTTCGATATCGGTCAGCAGCGCTTGCGCAGCGGCGTATGTGTCCTCACCGGCGGCAGTCAGGCGAAACCCGCCGCGCCCGCGCTGGCACAGCTTCGAGCCCAGCTTGGCCTCGAGGCTGGCCAGATGCGTGCTGAGGGTACTTTGCGCCATGTTGATCGCAATCTGCGCGCCATGAAAGCCTTTGCACTCGACGATCGTGCAGAAGATCCGGATCAGTCTCAGATCGACATCTGACAGGCGGCGCATTGGGCTTCACTTCGGGTTTTCTCGATGCAATATGGGCAAACTCCGTCATTTATGCCCGGATGACAAGGCGGCTAGAGTGAAGCCATCCAGTCTCACATCAAAGGAGTTTGAAAGATGCCCGCCCGCTCCATGCTCTCTGCCACGGCGTTTGCCGCCCTCACCGGGCTACCCGCCACGGCACAAGACACCACGATCCGCATCCTCGCGCCGACATGGGTGGGGTTCGCGCCCGCGCTCGTGGCGCAGGATCTCGGGTGTTACGAGGAGGAGGGCGTGTCGCTCGACTTTCGGTTCGAGGACGACCGCGCCAATGTCATGGCCGCAATGGAGCGTGGTGATATCGACGCCGACATGCGCACCGTGGGCGAGCATCAGGGCCGCCCTCGCGCGCCCGAAACGCCCGGCACGATCATCGGCACCATCGACGTGTCGGTCGGTGGCGATGGCGTGCTGGTCGACGGCACCATCGACAGCGTCGCAGACCTCGAAGGCAAAACCGTCGCGATAGAGCCCAATATCCCGGCCCGCCTGCTGTTGCAGATGGAGCTGGCCAAGGTCGGCCTGTCGATCAACGACCTCGAATTGCGCGAGATCGCGACCGCCGACACGATCGCGGTGTTCAACGATCCCGCGATCTCTGCCGTCGGCACCTACGAGCCGTTCCTGTCGCAGGCCGCCGGCATCCTCACCGAGCGCGACCCGCGCATCCTTGTGTCGTCGCTGGACGAGCCCGACATCATCGTCGACATCATCACGGCCCGCGATGCGGCCCTGGCCGAGACCCCGGGCAAGTTCGAAAGCCTATTGCGCTGCGTCTACCGCGCCGTGGCTTTCCAGCGCGAGAACCCGGAGCAGTTCTCCGAGTATGCGGCGCCGTATTTCGGCCTGACGGCCGCCGACGTGACCGAGATCGTCGAGACCTCACTGGACTACACCACCTATGAGGACGCCGTCGCGTTTCTCGGGACGGGCGGCGAGACCGGCAAGCTGCACGGCGTGTTCGACGAGGTGATGCAACTCAACATTGACTACGGCGCAGCCGAGACCGTGCTCGACCCGGTTGAGGAGATCGACAATGCGCTGCTGACCGGCCTCTTCGACGGTCACGACCGCTGACCCGCACGATGCCCAGTCAGAAGGTCCTCATCGGTACGGCAAGCACGCTGTCATTGCTGCTGATATGGGAGGTGATCTCGCGCAGCGGGGCGGTGCAGCCCAAGTTCCTGCCTGCCCCCTCGACCGTGCTCTACACGCTCGGCGCGATGATCTACGACCGCGACCTGCTCTATCACGCGGGCATCTCGACCTTGCGCGTCTGGTCAGCCTTCGTGGTGGCCGCAGCGATGGCTGTGCCCATCGGCATCCTTATGGGGTCGTTCAGACCCGTCGGCGCCGCACTGGATCCGATCGTGGATTTCATCCGCTACCTGCCGGTCCCAGCGCTGGTGCCGCTGTCGATCATCTGGTTCGGCGTGGGCGAGGGCACCAAGATCTTCCTGCTGTGGCTGGGCACCTTCTTTCAACTGGTGCTTCTGGTGGCCGACGATGTACGCCGCGTGCCGGTCGAATACCACGAGGCGGCGATGACGGTGGGCGCGCCCGGCTGGCGTCGGCTGACGGACGTGTCGCTGCCCGCGATGCTGCCCACGCTGGTCGACAACATGCGCATCACTTTGGGCTGGTGCTGGACTTATCTGATCATCGCCGAGATCGTGGCCGCCAATAGCGGGCTTGGCTTCGTGATCTGGCAGGCACGGCGCTTTTTCCAGACGCCCGAGGTGATGGCCGGCGTCGTCACCATCGGGATCATCGGGCTGGCCACGGACCAGACCGTGCGCGCCCTTCACCGCCGCTGGTTCGGATACCTGACACGATGAGCTACCTGTCTTTCGACCGCGTGACCAAGGCCTACGGCGACACCGAGGTGGTTCAACCCTTCGATCTGGACGTGGCCGAGGGAGAACTGGTCGCTTTCCTCGGCCCGTCGGGCTGCGGCAAGACCACGCTGATGCGCATGGTCGGCGGGCTGGAGGCGCCGTCATCGGGCCACATAATGCTGCACGGCGAGGCGCTGACCCGGCCCGACCGCCGGCGCGGCATGGTCTTTCAATCCTATTCCGCCTTTCCGTGGCTGACCGTGTCGGGCAACGTGGCCTACGGCATGCGTTACCGGCGCGACCTGTCGGCCCGGCAGAAACGCGATCAGGTCACGCATTTCCTCGATCTCGTAGGGCTGACCGCCTTTGCAGATGCATGGCCCAACCAGATCTCCGGCGGCATGCGCCAGCGCGTGGCCATCGCCCGGACCCTCGCAGCAGGGTCGGACATACTGTTGATGGACGAACCCTTCGGCGCGCTCGACGCGCAGCGGCGCGAGTTTCTACAACTGGAGTTGCGGCGTATCCAGATCGACGAGGGCAAGACCGTGATCTTCGTCACCCATGACGTGGAAGAGGCGGCGTTCCTTGCCGACAGGGTGATCGTCTTCACCCGCCGGCCGGCACGCATCCTTGCGCAGGTGGACGTCACCGCTCGCATCGGCCCGGCGCGCACGCTGGACATGCGCGCCGGCGCGGATTTCTTCGCGCTGCGCAACGAGCTTCTGCAGCACATACGCTCCACCGCATCCCAAGAGGAGGACGCCGCATGACGACACCCAAGGGCCTGACCGGCAGCCGCATCCTTGTCACCGGGGCCAGCCGCGGCATCGGCCTTGGTGTTGCCGCGGCAATGGTCGAGGCCGGCGCACAGGTCTGGGCGCTGGCCGAGGACGAGGCGATCTTCGACGCCGCCGCGGATATCGGGGCGACGGGACTGCGGGCCGACGTGACCGACCCGCAGGCGGTCGCCGCGGCCCTCGCGCGGGCCGGCCCGCTTGACGTGCTGGTCAACAATGCCGGGCTGGAGCGTCTCACCCCTCTAGACGACACCTCACCCGAGGCGGTGGCGCTCTTTCGCCGGATCTTGGACATCAACGTGACCGGCATGGCCATCGTGACCGGCCAGGCTGTTGCCGAGATGAGGCCGGGCGCGCGGATCGTGAACACCGCCTCGATCTGGGGTCGCGTGGGCGAGCCCTTCTTTGCCGCCTATGTCGCCTCGAAACATGCGGTGATCGGCGTTACCAAGACATGGGCGGCCGAGCTTGGCCCAAGCGGCATCCGCGTCAACGCGGTCGCTCCCGGCTGGGTCCGCACCGACGCGGCCATCCGGTCAGCCCGCACGCTGGCCGCGCGGTCAGGCACCTCGGAGGGCGAGATCATCGATGCGGTCGCAGCAGCACAGCCGCTCGCGGGCGGCTTGATGGAACCTGCGGACATCGCCGGTGCGTTCGTCTTTCTGGCCTCGCCCGCTTCGGCCAACATCACCGGCCAGACACTGGGCATAGATCGCGGAGAGGTGCCATGGTGAAGGTTGCCGTCATCACCGGTGCGGCCCGCGGCATCGGTGCTGCCGCCTGCGACGCACTGCGCGCGGACGGGTTCGAGGTGCATGGTCTGGACCTCAAGGGTGCCGATCTCGTGGCGGATGTGACCGACGCCGCGTCGGTCGCCGCCGCGCTGGCACCCTTGCCATGCATCGACGTGCTGGTGAACAATGCCGGCATCCAGATCGAGGGGCGGCTCGCGGATATGCCGCTGGCCGACTTCGACCGCCAGATCGCCGTCAACCTGCGTGGGCCGTTCGTGGTGACGCAGACGGCCTTGCCCAGGCTCCCGCGCGGCGGGCGCATCGTCAACGTCGCCTCGGAGCTTGCCTATCTTGGGCGGGCCGGTTCGTCGGCCTATGCCGCGACAAAGGGCGCGATCCTGACGCTGACCCGGTCCTGGGCGCGCGAGCTTGCGCCCGACATCCTGGTCAACGCGGTCGCCCCCGGCCCAGTCGACACCGGCCTTCTGGGCTTCGGCGGGATGAGCGCCGACCAGCAGGCGCTGGAGACGGGCAACCCGCTGGGCCGCATCGGCCGGCCCGAGGAGATCGCCGCGCTGATCGCCTGGCTTGCCTCGGACCGCGCCAGTTTCGTCACCGGTCAATGCTACTCCGCCGATGGCGGCGCGGCCATGCACTGAAAAGGATCACCCATGCTGCTGCATCCCCTTCCTTGGCCCGATGGCAAGCGCCTCGCTGCGTCGATCACCTTCGATATCGACGCCGACAGCCTTATCCGCAACGCCCGACCCGAGGACGGGCACCTTCGGCTCGCGCCGGTCTCGATGGGCCGCTACGGCCCGACCGTGGCGGTGCCCCGCATCCTCGACACGTACCGACGGCTGGGGCTACGGCAGACCTTCTTCATGCCCGGCTGGGTGATGGAGGCCTATCCCGCCACCGTCGAGGCAATCCTCGAAGGCGGTCACGAGATCGGCCACCATTCGTGGCGCCACGAGGATCCGATGGGTCATTCCGACGCCCGCGAGGCAGAGCTGTTCCACCGCGCGCTTGAGGTGCATGTGCGCATGACCGGGCGCCGCCCCCGCGGCTACCGCGCGCCGGTCTATAACGCCACGCCCGGCATCATCGGCCGGCTGATCGACGAGGGATTCCTCTATGACAGCTCGCTGATGGCCGACGAGATGCCCTATCTTCTGAAGGCGCCGCGGGGAAAGCTGATCGAACTGCCACCCCATTGGGGCACCGACGACTGGCCGCCCTTTGCCCATTTCGAGGAAATCGGCTATCTGATGCCGGTGCGCGGGCCCTCCGACGGACTGCGCGCGTTCTTCGAGGAATACGAGGCGGCGCGCGCCGTCGGCGGCTTCTGGATGCCGGTGCTGCATCCGTTCCTGACCGGCCGCCTTGCGCGCTGGGCGGTGATGGAGCAGTGGCTGGAACAGGTGCTGGCCCAAGGCGACACCTGGTTCGCGCCCCTGGACGAGATCGCCGCCCACGCCAACGCCAACCGCGACACGCTACGCACCGACACGATAGGAGAACCCGCATGATCCCCGTCGATCCAGCCTACCTGCCCGTTTCCGCGCTGGAGGTGCCGCGCTTTGCCGGCATCGCCTCGCTCATGCGGCTTCCGATCCGCCATCTCGACAGCCCCGAGGGCGCCGAGCTCGGGTTCTTCGGCGTGCCCTTCGATGGCGCCACCACCAACCGCCCCGGCGCACGCCACGGGCCGCGCGCGCTGCGCGACGCGTCCACGATGATCCGCATGGTCAACCAGGCCACTCGTGCCGCCCCCTTCCACACCGCCCGCTGCGCCGACTTCGGCGACGCCACGGTGAACCTCACCGACATCGCCCAGACGCTGGGGCTGGTCGAGGCGCAATGTGCCAGGCTGAAGGCTGGCGGCGTCGTGCCCGTCATGCTGGGCGGTGATCACCTGATGACGCTGCCGGTCCTGCGGGCGCTGGCCAAGGACGGCCCGCTGGGATTCGTGCTGTTCGATGCGCATACCGACCTCTTCGACGGCTATTTCGGCGGGGTGAAATACACCCACGGCACACCGTTCCGCCGCGCCGTCGAAGAGGGCCTGCTGGACCCTGAGCGCATGGTCATGGTCGGCATCCGGGGCACCACCTACGATGGCGAGGACCGCGCCTTTGCCGCCGAAAGCGGCATCCGCATCATCCCCATCGAGGAGTTCCGCGCCCGTGGTCCCGAGGGCGTCATGGCCGAGGCGCGCGAGATCCTGGGCGACCGCCCCGCCTACCTGTCGTTCGATATCGACGGCATAGACCCCGCGCTGGCGCCCGGCACCGGCACGCCCGAGATCGGCGGCTTCTCCACCTTCGAGGCGCAGCAACTGGTGCGCGCGCTCGACGGGGCCAACATCGTCGGGTCGGATCTGGTGGAGGTGGCGCCCCCCTTCGACCCCTCGGGCACGACCGCGTGGATCGGCGCGTCGATCCTCTTCGAGATCCTGTGCGTGACCGCCACCGCCACCGCCCGCGCGCATGGCCGCGCCCCGGTGATCTGCGACGCCATCCCGGAGGCCACGTCATGAGCCACGGATACGAGACCGGCAGGCTGGACCTGCCCTTTGTCGGCATCGCGACCTTCGCCAAATCGCCCTACGTGGCCGACTGGTCGACCATCGACGCCGATGTGGCGGTGCTGGGCGCTCCGTTCGATTTCGGCACCCAGTTTCGCGCAGGTGCGCGGTTCGGACCCCGCTCTATCCGCGAGGCGTCCACGCTCTTTTCCTTCGGCCACGCGGGCGCTTACGATCACGAGGACGACGTAACCTACCTTGAAGGCGCGCGGATCGTCGACATGGGCGATGCCGACATCATCCATACCGACACAGAGTCCAGCCACGCCAATATCGAGACGGGCGTGCGCGCGGCGCTGGCGGCGGGCGCGCTGCCGGTGGTCATGGGCGGCGACCATTCAGTCAACATCCCGTGCATCCGCGCGTTCGCGGATCATGGCCCGGTTCATGTCGTCCAGATCGACGCGCACTTGGATTTCGTGGACGAGCGGCATGGCGTGCGGTACGGCCACGGCAACCCGATGCGCCGCGCCGCCGAACAGGCGCATGTGACCGGTATATCGCATTTCGGCATCCGCAACGTTTCTTCCACCGCCAAGGAAGGCTACGACGCGGCGCGCGAGATGGGTGGCGACATCCTGTCGGTCCGCCAGATCCGCAAGCTCGGGCTCGACGCCACGCTGGCGCGGATCCCATCAGGCGTGGATTACTACATCACCCTCGACATCGACGCGTTCGATCCGTCGATCGCGCCGGGCACCGGCACGCCGTCGCATGGCGGATTCCTGTACTACGAGGTGCTGGAACTGCTCGCAGGACTGGCCAAGCGAGGCCGCGTGGTGGGCATGGACCTTGTCGAGGTTGCCCCCGATTACGATCGCACCGGGACAACGTCGATCCTCGCCGCGCAGGTATTGCTCAACGTCATCGGCCGGACCCTGCACGCACGGGCCTGAGGAGGTCGGGACCGCGGTCATTCCCGATTGACTGGTGTCAAAGACCCCGTTGACGTTAGTATGATGCTGGCATCTATCACGAGACCGGTCAGCGCGCCCGACCCCGACGTAAGTTCGAGCGTAACTACGCGGCCGATCCGGAATTCAAGGATGTGGCTGCACGGCTTTGCGTGGGAGATTATCATCGCTGGACAGGCCGGGCCAGCGAATGATCTCATGAATATCGAACCAGCGCATGACCGTCTGAAGCAGATGGTCGTAGTCGCCAGCCGTGGCCTCGGTCGTGAAAGTGGCGATTTCGTCGTCGGCCAGGCCAGCTTCTCGTGCAGCCTGGCGGCAGCGGCCCAGAACCGTAAAGGCATTGCCGTCATGGCCGGTCAGCGTGACGGTGTTCTCGGGGGTTTCGGGGTCATAGCTTGTCTCCGTGAGCGGGTTTCCCGGACAACAGGCGTATTCTTTGCGACCAGTCCAGTTGCAAATCAACGGGTTGAGTGAGATTTCCGGCAAGCCCGCGCCACTACCTCCTCGCACAGGCCCGTGCCTGATCACGCATGACGGCGTAATCAGCGAGCCAGTCCGGGATCAGCGCCCCCTCGGGCAGCTCGGCGACTTCCTCGGCCACGTGCGCCTGCTCAGCCGGGCTGTACGCCACCACCGGCGGGCAGGCGCTGGGCCGGGCGTCAGAACTGACCCCCGCGCAACCGCTCGAGAAGAGCGTCACGATCACGAGGGCGGCGCGCGGCCGCGTCCAGCATCTGTCGTTGAATCGCATCATTACGCTCCAGCAGATCCAGCCGCTCGGCGGCGCGCCCGGCGCGCTCGCCCGCTTTGCGGAGGGTGAGTAAAAACAGGGCGACTGCGAGCGCGACGAAGGCAATGGCCACCGCCCGCCGCGCCCATGGCCGGGCCATGATCCCGGCCAGCAGGGTACCCCACATCACCGCCGCCCCTTGCGCCAGTCATC
>NZ_JAWLDS010000111.1:0-8930 GCF_041686535.1 Aquicoccus sp.
GCGGAGTTCACAGTCGCTCCGATCCCGCTGCCTGCGGCAGGGTTGCTCTTGCTGGGTGGACTGGGTGGTTTGGCGGCCCTCCGCCGTCGTAAAAAAGCAGCCTGACACTCGTCACTGCATTACAAGTCTGGAAAGCCTCGCCAGTTTGCGGGGCTTTTCTTTTGGGCCAACGGCCTTCTTGCGCCTCTCTGGCCAAGAATAGTCATTTCACTCCGGACGATCACATAACCCTCGTCGGACTGCGTTTTTCATGACAAGATCGATCCCGCGCGAGATTCGGGACAGATGGCACGCATGCTGATCTCTCTTCACAAGCAAGCGACGCCAACGACGCCAAAGATACGGGCTGCGATCCAGGTGAGCACGGCGGCCAGCTTGGCATGGCCACTGCCATTGCACTAGGCGCGCAGTTCCAACCCGCCCGTCTCGCGCGTCAGAAACACCATGTCGTTGACGAACTTCGCCGAAATCCGGAACCGCGCCCCGGCTGCGCAATGCAAATGCCCTTGCTGCACAAAAGCGACGACAGGCCAACGAAGCGGCACAGGATGCGGTTTGCTCACCTCACCCCCACCATATCTGCTCTATATATAGGAGATTACAGATCAGGCCGGTCGGCATCCTGACTCCGAACAATCGCAACCCACTCCCAACTCCGCATCTATGTGGGCATGCCTCGCATAACAATCTGCGGAGCCGCGTTCGGAGGACGTTCCACCACATGGCGTATCAGCAACGGGCCGTCATCGGTAACCTTATTCCCCGCCGCATCGAACCGCATGGTCCCTTTAGACCCTTGTCGTTCCCAGCCCAGAGAGACGCCCGACGAATCATAGCGATAGACGTCGCGCCAATCGGCCTGCGGGAAAAGCACCGGATCGGCGTAGCCGCCTTGTGGCACGCGAAGATCACGGCTCTCGATCCGCATTTGACCATCGGGTCCGAGTGCGTAACGCCGCGTCTCGTGCTGCGGCAACAGGATCGAGATCAAGCCCGGCATGCTGTCATGATCCCCGGTTCGAGCGAATACGCCGATATCTACCCGGTTGGAGCGAAGTTCGGGTCGTCCCGGCACCGGGCGCGGCAATTGCCAATCGAGCGTAATGCGGGCACGGAGACCACGGTCGTCCAGCGGCTCGACCCGGGTGCGTGCTGGATCGCCGCGTAAAACGCGCCAGAGGAAATTAGGTGTCCGCCCATGCGGATCACGCGTCGCTTCGACCGAGACTACCATGCTGCGGCGATATGTGTGACTTCGCCAGAGCCGGGCAATGGCAGCAGGTGTATCGAAAAGCCGCTCGCTCAAGCCCTCGCCGAAATAGTCGATACCTTCGGTGGCACGCGTCTCCGCCAGGATCGACAGCCGCACCATGGGCGGTACCGTGTCGGGCGTGAGCGCATTGGCCAGCTTCACCATATGCATCAGGTTGATCTGATCTCGCGGGATGACCGAAGGATGCGCTTGCCCCGACAGATACCCATCCCGACCGTGCGCCGGGGCAAGGCTGCGACGCAGAATCATCTGTACCGTCGGGGCCAAAAGCTGATTTTCGTGCAGGAACGTCTTGGTTTCGGGACGCAAGGCGGCAAGAATCATGGCGAGCGCTTCAAGATGTGGTCGGTCCGAGCCGGATGAGCCTTGCGAGACGACGAAGAATGGGGTGTTGGCCGGGATGAGATCGCCATGTTTGGGATCGTGGTCGCGGTTTTCAGGATAGACATGGATCTGCCCTGCCAGATAGTTCTGGTAAAGCGTCTGATGGTGGTTCTGCTGTGTCAGTGCCATACGCGGCAATGACCGCCAGAACAGGCCGTGCTTCACTGCGGTCGAGGAATTCCCGATCAGCGGCGCGTCGAAGATCACCGGCCCGGCCAGCCCGTAATCAAGCCGTGCCTCGCGTGTCTCGGCATCATAGGCCACATGGGTCAGCTGCGGATGCGCCTCGGGCGAAAGGCGCGAATGCCCCCGGTCGCGGTTCTCGTAGAGATCTCCATGATTGCCCGCCGCGCGCCCCTCATGGATCAGCCGCCGCAACAGGCGCTGCCCCGCGCCTGACGCCTTGGGCCCCAGAACCGGAGCGTCTGTCCCGGGGATGCGCACCCGCGCCAGAAGCCGCCCGCCGGAGCCGTTTCGCAACAGCGCCGCGCGCCGCACCAACACCTTGCCGTCCTGCGCCACTATCGGCCCCGCCTCTGATTGGCCGATCTTCGGTTGGCCTGTGCCCTGTGCCAGCGCGACCCCGGGGACGAGACCTGTCCCGGCGAGAAAACGCAGCAGCGTGCGACGCGTGAGAGTTAGGCGCATGGCAATGACGCTTTCCAAAAATTCAACTTTACTCCCGAAAGGATCGAAGCGAAAGATCGTGTCGCCCGAAAACCCCGGCAGACGTGCAAAGGCCTTCCGTGATGTTCCGAGAACAGGTTGCCTGAGCCTGCCGGAGCGGGATATGCGACGAAAAGTCGATCGCATGAATTTCTAAGACAGCAACAAGGATATTTTCAATGAAGATCGCGATGATCGGGACCGGCTATGTGGGGCTTGTATCGGGGGTGTGTTTTTCGGATTTCGGACATGACGTGGTTTGTCTCGACACCAATCCCGACAAGATCGCCATGCTGGAGCGCGGCGAGGTGCCTATCTTCGAGCCGGGGCTGGAGACGCTCATGGCGCGCAATGTTGGCGCGGGACGATTGCGCTTCACCACGGATCTGGCCACCGCGCTCGATGGCGCGCAGGCGGTGTTCATTGCCGTGGGCACGCCCACCCGGCGCGGTGACGGTCATGCCGATCTCACTTACGTGATGGCCGCCGCCGAGGACGTCGCACGCGCCGCCACGGGCTATGTGGTCATCGTCACCAAATCCACCGTGCCCGTGGGCACCAATCGCCGCGTGGGGCAGATGGTTGCGGCCGCCAATCCGGATCTCGATTTCGACGTGGTCTCGAATCCCGAGTTTCTGCGCGAAGGCGCTGCCATCGACGATTTCATGAAGCCCGATCGCGTGATCGTCGGCGTGCAGTCCGATCGCGCCGCAGAGGTCATGGCCGATATCTACCGCCCGCTCTATTTACGCGATTTCCCGATCCTGACCACCGATCTGGAATCGGCCGAGCTGATCAAATACGCCGCAAACGCCTTCCTGGCCACCAAGATCAGCTTCATTAACGAAATCGCGGCGCTGTGTGAACGCGCCGGGGCGGACGTCAAGGAGGTGGCGCGCGGTATCGGCCTGGATGGCCGGATCGGCAACAAGTTCCTGCATGCCGGGCCCGGCTATGGCGGCTCGTGCTTTCCCAAGGACACGTCCGCATTGGCGCGCATCGGACAGGAACATGCCGTGCCGCAAAGCATCATCGAGGCGGTGATCCGCGTCAACGACGCGGTCAAGCTGCGAATGGTCGAGAAGCTGCGCGATTTGTGCGACGACAGCTTCAACGGCAAGACGGTGACGGTACTGGGCGTGACCTTCAAGCCCAATACCGACGACATGCGCGAGGCCCCCAGCCTGACCATCATCCCCGCGCTGGTGGGCGGCGGAGCCCGTGTGCGCGTGGTCGATCCGCAAGGCCGGCGCGAGGGCGAGGCGCTCTTGCCCGGGGTGAGCTGGCACGACGACCCCTACACGGCCGCGCAGGGGGCCGATCTGCTGGTGATCCTGACCGAATGGAACGAGTTTCGCGCGCTCGATCTCAAGGCGTTGGCGACAACCATGGCCACCCCCCGCATGGCTGACCTGCGCAATGTCTATGTCGCCGCCGACGTCACGAATGCCGGCTTCGCGGCCTATGTCGGCGTGGGCCGCTGATGCGTATCTTCATCACCGGGACGGCCGGGTTCATCGGCTTTCACCTGGCAGAGCTGTTGTTGCAGGAGGGCTGCGAGGTGGCGGGCTATGACGGGATGACCGATTATTACGACGTCACGCTCAAGCAACGACGCCACGAGATGTTACGTCAGCATGAGCGCTTCACGGCAACCGAGGCAATGCTGGAGGATGCGCAGACGCTCTCAGACGCCGTGGCCCGTGCGCGCCCCGATGTGATCGTGCATCTGGCCGCACAGGCAGGCGTGCGTTATTCGATCGACAATCCGCGCGCCTATATCGAGGCCAATATCGTCGGCACCTTCAACCTGATGGAGGCCGCCCTGACCACGCGTCCGGCGCATTTGCTGATGGCCTCGACCAGTTCGGTCTATGGTGCCAACACCGAGATGCCCTATTCCGAGGCGCACAAGGCCGATACTCAGATGTCGTTCTATGCGGCCACCAAGAAGGCCAGTGAGGCCATGGCTCATGCCTGGGCGCATATCCACGGGCTACCGATCACGATGTTCCGGTTCTTTACCGTCTATGGCCCCTGGGGACGGCCCGACATGGCGCCGCACAAGTTCACCCGAGCAATCCTGAGCGGCGATCCCATCGACGTCTACAACCACGGCCGGATGTGGCGCGATTTCACCTACATCACTGACCTGGTGCGTGGCATCCGCCTGCTGATCGACGCGATCCCCGGGCAGGGTGCCCCAGTGGCCGGAGACAGCCTGTCGCCAGTGGCACCTTTTCGGGTGGTGAATATCGGCAATTCCACCAAAGTCCGGCTGGAGGATTTCATCGAGGCGATCGAGGCCGCGACCGGCAAGGCGGCGATCCGCAATTACATGGACATGCAGCAGGGTGACATGCCCGCCACCTGGGCCGATGCGTCCCTGTTACGGGCCCTGACCGGCTATGCCCCGCAAACCGGGTTGCGGAGTGGCGTCGCGCGCTTCGTCGACTGGTATCGTGGATATTACGAAGCCTGAGATCTCCGGGAGACAGCATCGATCCGGTCTTCGACATAAAGGAACCTGCCAGCCTTCCTCGTGGGCGAGCCGGACAATGGCTTGCAAGATCGCTTCCCGCTCAGTCTGGACCTGTCGCGGTTTGGGGTCGGTGCCTTGACATCCGATAACTTCGGATCGAAAATTTTACCAGACTGCGCGCAGGCTCGTGTTTGAGCGATAAGGTTCCAAAGGCGCGACAACACAGCTCGGCAAGCCAACTGGAGCTTTCGCCACGGGTCGGTCCCGGCGCCAGAATACATCCCCCTCGCGCTCGACGGGAGAACCTAGGACTTCGCGACCGATCCCGGGCATTTCCGCTAAGGTATATACCGGGATGTCGAGCCATTCCTAGTGAGAAAATCCGAAGCACTTGATCGAAGTGCGTCATGGAAAGAGCGATGACTTTGGGATCAGGATGCTGGATGATCATCGATACGGAGGGCCATGTCCGCACAAGGCAATCGGGTGAATGAGTTCGTGATAACCGTCTGAATTGGTGAATCAGTTGAAGTCCTCTTGATCGGAGGAGGACGGTTTCGATGGGTATTCATTCGAGCGATTGCGAGGCGATTTCCGAGTCTGTTGTTTTTCTTCGTTATTTCGAGAATCTTCCGGATCCGAGGCAGCGCGCCAAGGTGATGTATCCCTTGCCTGAAGTGCTGCTGCTGTGTCTTCTGGCGGTGTTGGCTGGTGCCGAGACAATCACCGACATCGGTGTTGTGCGCATCGGCCACGACCTCCATCACCGTGTCCCAGATGCCTGCTTTCGACCATCTGTTGAAGCGATTATAGACCGTCGTGTAAGGGCCATATTGCGAGGGCAGATCGCGCCACGGACAACCGACCCGGAGCGCATAGAAAATGCCGTTGATCACCCGGCGGTCATCGACGCGCGGCACACCTCGAGACTTGTTGGGCAAAACGCATTTGATGAATTCCCATTCAAGGTCGCTCATATCTGATCGGGACATTTTTCGCCTCCAGTTTCTTACACCGCGGCCTGAATCACAAACCATTGAAAACCTGAAGTCTTAATGGGTACGCTGCCTAGCAAGCCTTGTTACAAGATGAACCTTCGCCCGATTCCCCTGCATGTCCGCATCGGTGTGGTTGACTGAAGTGACGCAGGCCGACAGGTAACACGTCCGGTCTGGTTGTATGGCCGTTTCCTGAAGAGCTGGCGCTTCTGGCGGCGGTGCCAGTCATTGAGGGTGCCGCCGGGCTTTCAGCACTGATTGCGGGAGCAAGGCTCTTTTCTGATTTGACTGGACAGGATGCCGTGCAGCGGCTGATGGACCGATGCCAAGATGCGTCGTCTCAGGCTGTGTCCCAAGGCATTCGGCGAAAGGAATGTAGCACTAAACCCAGACCCCAAAAATCCACGTCGCTTTCATGAACCGCTTCAGCGCCATTGGTCCCGCCGAGATCGCCTGTGTCGCATGAGATCATCGGAAAATGCGGCCATGCCTTGGGCCTGCGTTTCGCAACAAGACCGATCAATCTTGCCACAGTCCCGGGGAATTCATAGACAAGGGGTTTCTTCGACCTCGCGCCGCCTCCAAAGATCGGACAAGCCCGTTCTGCTTCTGAAGACTGGATACAGAGATGCTGCAAAATGATTTGCCTCTCCAGGCTCTTGCCGTACCGTTTTCCGTTCCCGCAGGGGTGTCTTCGTGACCGATCTCGACATGCACTGGGTTGAAGGCAGGGAGGCGCTCGAACCCTGTCTCGATGCCTGGTGGGCACTGGCGGAGCGGTGCGGGGCCGATATTTACATGTCGCCCGGCTGGCTGCTGTCCTGGTGGGATCACTTCGGGGCGGGGCATCGCCTGCTCTGTCTGATGGCGGAGGCTCCGGATGGTCACCTTGCCGGAATTCTGCCCTTCATGATCGAAACCGTCTGGGCCGGACCGGTGCCGGTGCGGGTGGCGCGGCTGGCAGGAACCGATCCGCATTGCGTGCTCTTCCGCCTCGCCGTCGAAGAGACGCTGCTGCCACCGATGATGAACCGGGCACTGGCCGATCTGTTGTGTGACAAGGGGGCCGACCTTGTCAGTTTCACCCCGGCATCGGAGCGCGGTCCTCTGGTCGATGTCGTGCGTGCCGCCCTGCCGCCGGACATCCTGCTGATCGACCGGCCCGCGGGAACGCATACCGTCTTCGACCTGCCCGACAGTTTCGATGCCTACCTGGCCGGGCTGTCGAAGAAGCGCCGCGGCCAGTTCCGGCGGGATCTCAGGAAGCTGCAGGCGGATCACGGGTTGCAGACGGCCCTGACCCATCCCGGCGCGGCCCAGATCGACGATTTCATCAGCTTTCACAACCGACAATGGCAGAAAACCGGCAAGGGGGGGCATTTCTGTGACTGGCCCGGCAGCGCCGCCTTCTACCGGGACCTAGCCGAACGGTTGCAATCCGAAGGCAGCGTATGGATTGACCACCAGGACGGCAGCGCCGGGCCACTTGCGGCGCAGTTCGGCCTGGTTTCTGGACAGAGCTGCCACTGGCGACTGCCCGCCCGCGCCACTGAACCGGAATTCGATCGCCTGAGCGTTGGTACGGTGGGCCTGATCCTGATGATCGAGCGGCTGATCGGGGTGGGCGTCACCCGCATCGAGGCGGGGGGCGGGGCCTATGACTACAAGCTGGTCTATGGCGGCGAATCCGTGCTGGTCCACCGGATGATCATCACCCGGCCGGGACGCGCGCAGCGCAAGACCGCGGTACTTATGGCCTGGGCGCGGGCCCTGCACCTGGGCTATTACCGCGCCTGGTTTTGCCGCGCCGCGCCGCGTCTGCGCCGCTGGCTGCCACTTCCGCACTGGCCGCTGTGGAAATCCTGGATCAAGAGCCGGGTCTGACACAGGTGCGCTTGACCGGACCTGCGCTTTTCGCATTTCCTGTCAGCATCGCTTGGCTGGTGTCCTTGGCGCTAAAAAGTCGATCAGGTCCCAAGACGTCCCCGGTTTCTGGTGGTTCTGGAGCGTGATCAATCGACCACCAGCGGGCTCACGCAGGCCATGTCAGACAACCACCCGCCGTGGGCTACTTAGGCCAGATCAAAACCGGCCAGCAGGGACGGAGAATAGCTCGATTCAACCCGGAAACTGTCCAAGGGTCTGAGAGTAGCGCGAAAGACAGATACCATGAAATCCTACTACCGGTTGGAGCTTACGGCCCCTGGGGACGGCCCGACATGGCGCCGCACAAGTTCACCCGAGCAATCCTGAGCGGCGATCCCATCGACGTCTACAACCACGGCCGGATGTGGCGCGATTTCACCTACATCACTGACCTGGTGCGTGGCATCCGCCTGCTGATCGACGCGATCCCCGGGCAGGGTGCCCCAGTGGCCGGAGACAGCCTGTCGCCAGTGGCACCTTTTCGGGTGGTGAATATCGGCAATTCCACCAAAGTCCGGCTGGAGGATTTCATCGAGGCGATCGAGGCCGCGACCGGCAAGGCGGCGATCCGCAATTACATGGACATGCAGCAGGGTGACATGCCCGCCACCTGGGCCGATGCGTCCCTGTTACGGGCCCTGACCGGCTATGCCCCGCAAACCGGGTTGCGGAGTGGCGTCGCGCGCTTCGTCGACTGGTATCGTGGATATTACGAAGCCTGAGATCTCCGGGAGACAGCATCGATCCGGTCTTCGACATAAAGGAACCTGCCAGCCTTCCTCGTGGGCGAGCCGGACAATGGCTTGCAAGATCGCTTCCCGCTCAGTCTGGACCTGTCGCGGTTTGGGGTCGGTGCCTTGACATCCGATAACTTCGGATCGAAAATTTTACCAGACTGCGCGCAGGCTCGTGTTTGAGCGATAAGGTTCCAAAGGCGCGACAACACAGCTCGGCAAGCCAACTGGAGCTTTCGCCACGGGTCGGTCCCGGCGCCAGAATACATCCCCCTCGCGCTCGACGGGAGAACCTAGGACTTCGCGACCGATCCCGGGCATTTCCGCTAAGGTATATACCGGGATGTCGAGCCATTCCCCGCCGCGGAACCCCAGGCATGTTTTTGGTTTGCGTTAGAAGCATGGAGATATGCTTTGCGGTTGGCAGGTTTTCGAGCAGCTACAAGAATTCGGCCCAGTTCCGCTGC
>NZ_JAWLDS010000112.1:0-8729 GCF_041686535.1 Aquicoccus sp.
GCGGCCGGTGGCGGGGCCGGGAGAGGAAAATCCGGTAAGGTGGGAGACCGATGACGGGATCGTGCTGGACGTTCTGACGCCAAAGCAGCGTGGCAGAGATGCGTCAGTCAGGCACGAGGGTCTCGGCATCTGGGCGCAGGCTCTGAGCTATCTTGATTTCAGCCTCGAGAACACGGTCGAAGCTGTGGTTCTTTACCGGGAAGGGATACCGGTCAGGATTCCCGCTCCGGAACGGTTTGCCGTGCACAAGTTGATTGTGGCATCGGCACGACGCGGAACTTATCGGGCCAAGTCCGAAAAGGATCTGGCACAGGCCGAATGGCTGATCGAAGCCCTTGCCGAGTCTCGTCCGTTTGAACTTGCCGAAGAGCTCGACTTGGCGCGCGGCCGCGGGCCGAAATGGCGGCGCGCGATTGAGGGCTCGCTCATTCGACGTCCAGAACTGAGAGAGATGCTTTCCTATTTGCAACGGCTTTGATGCTGTGACCGTCCAAAGGCCTGAAGCCGTCAAAATTACCGGGTGTCGTACGGAACGTACGTTGACCGGCCTCATCACGGATCTTTCGCAAGTCACGTCTCAGGTCTGAATTGCGCAACATTGCCGGTGTCAATTCAAAACGAACGGAAATGATAAATTGAAAAGCTTGAGATCCGCGAATTACTTTTGTGTAACTGTGTCAAGGTTGAGGTCTCGGACACCTTTCTGAGTGACAGTTCCCGACGATGCTTGACCTGCGGTTGGAGTGCGCCCCTCGGGATGGACAGTTTTCCTGTTTTTGGTGACGCCGGTGCGGCCCAGCTTTTTTCAGTTGGGCACAAGTCTTGCCGATGGCGACTTTCTCACTCATGATTGGCATCGGCCTTGTTCGAGGAGATGCAGTCAAATCGGGCGATTGATGTTCTGCAGACTGCCGACGAGGGTGGCGAGGTACGTACAGGAACCGCGCATATGATCCACAGGGTCTCTTCACACAGGCGGATTCGCCGCTTTCCGGTGATTTACCCGGTTCGCGGAATAATTGTCTTCGGCAAATAAGCGAGATCAAGTAGCTCGAAAGATCGCAAGAGAACCAGCCACGCTCGCATCCTATCTTGCACAAATATCGGTCAAAGGCCTCGAGGCGCTGACCCGGCGCGCGACGAAAGGCTGGACAGGCCGGCACAGATAGATCAAGGTTGACTTACAAAGGCTGCAAAAGCCGAAGGCAATCGCGCCCCGTTCTCCTCAATCCGAGGCAACGGGGTTTTTTTATGCGCGGGATGAAATCGTGACACTGCGTCTGGGTCTCATATTTTCGACGACGGGCAGCTATGCGGCGCTTGGGCAAAGCGCGCTGGCCGGCGCGCTGGCCGCGATCGAGAGCCTGCAACGGCACGACACCCGCCCGATCACGCCCGTGATCGCCGATCCCGGCGGCGACATGGCCTCCTATGAGCGGATGACGCGCGAGATGCTTCAAGGCGGCGTACGCCACACTGTCGGGGCGATCACCTCGTGGAGTCGCAAGGAGATGATCCCGCTGCTGGAACGCCATGGCGGGCTTTTATGGTACCCCTGCCCCTATGAAGGGTTCGAGAGTAACGATCACGTCGTCTATCTTGGCGCATCGCCGAACCATCATGTCGTGCCGGTGACCGACTGGATCGCGGCACAGGGCATGCGGCGCGCCTTCCTCGTCGGCTCGAATTATGTCTGGGGGTGGGAGACGTTGCGGCTGGCGCGGGAATGCCTGACGCAGCGCGGGATCGAGGTTGTGGGCGAACGCCATGTGCCGCTCGGGGCCGCGACGCCGGACCATGTTCTTGACGAGATCCGCGACCGCAAGGCCGATTGCGTCGTCGACAGCCTGATCGGCCCCTCGAACACCAGCTTTCTTCAAGGGGTCGCGGCGCGCGGCAGTGCAGGGCGGCCTCCGGTGCAGGTGGTGAGTTTCAACCAGAGCGAGGCCGATCTCGCCGAGATCGGACCGGCGGCGGACGGGTTATTGTCGGCGGGCAGCTTTTTCGAGGCGAATGCAAGCGACATGCTGCGGGAGGCGGCCCGGCGGCACGCGCCGAACGGGCGGGTGTCGTCGTTCTTCGCGACATCCTTCGCGGCGGTGGAAATGATTGCCGCAGCGCACCGCAGCGCCGGCACCGACGCCCCCTCGGCCGTGTTCCGCGCGGCGGTGGACACACCCGCGGTCACGGCCATGGGGGCGATGCCGATCGATCCGGTGCTGCGGCACGCGACGCTCACACCCCGGCTGGCGATCGCCCGGAACGGGCGGTTCGACGTGCTACACAGCGCCGCGGCCCCGGTCGCCGCCGACCCCTACATGACCTCGCAGACGGCCGCCAAGCCGAGCGCAACCTCCGCCTCGCAACGCAAGTTGAGGGTCGTCAAATGACACGATCGCCCCTGCACAATTTCGCCGGCCGGACCGCGCTCGTGCTGCACCGGTCGCCCGAAATCGGCCAGCGGATCAAGGATCGCTGCGACAGGCTGGGCGTGCGCGCCCGCGTCCGCAACGAAGACCCGGGCGCGGGGGCGGCGCGCGCGGCAGATATGGTGATCCTCGACATCGACACCGCCGATGACGGCATGCTGCCATGGCCACGCGCCGCGGCGCCGATGCCGCTGATCGGGCTGATCGGATCGGAAAGCCCCGGGCGACTGGCCTGGGCACTGGCGCAAGAGGTGGACGCGTTCATTCCCCTGTCTGGGCTGGGCCATCTTTTTTCCGCGATGGTGATCGCCCATGACGTGTTCGCGCAGAAGGCCGAACGTCGTGCCCGCGAGGCCGAGCTGGCACGGCGCGGCACGGGTCGACTCGACGTGATACGCGCCGTTCTCGTTCTGATGGAGGGCGGGCGCGACGAGGCGCTGGCGCTCAAGCAGTTGCGCACGATGGCGATGGTGGAACAGATCAGCCTCGAGGATGCCGCGATCAGGCTGCTGACCGAACGCCGGAAGGCCGGAGGCGCGCGCAATGAGTGACACGCAGATCCTGCGCCCCCGGTCACGAGGCCGGTTCCGGGGCGTCATGACCGACCTGTTGCAGCGGCCGCGCGCCGCCTTCGGCTTGGCGGTGATCGCGGTGATGGTCTTTTGCGGGGTTTTCGCGCCGTGGATCATGCCGCACGACCCGTTCGAGCAGAGCTTCGACGGGCTGGACCTGATGGGCGGGCCGCTTCCGCCGGGGGGTGACTACCTGCTGGGCACCGACCTTCTGGGGCGCGATCTGGCCTCGCGGCTGATCCTCGGGACGCGCACTTCGCTGATCATCGGGGTGGTGGCGAACGGCATCGCGGTGATCCTCGGAGCGAGCGTCGGCATCGCGGCGGGGTATTTTGGCGGCTGGACGGCGGCGGTGCTAATGCGTTTCACCGACCTGATGATGGCGTTTCCCGCCCTGTTGCTGGCGATCGTGCTGGCCGCGATCTTCCAGCCCAGCCTGATGATCGTCGCGCTGGTGATCGCCATGGTCAACTGGGTGCAGATGAGCCGCGTCATCTACACCGAAACACGCAGCCTTGCCGAGCGCGAGTTCATCCAGGTGCAACGCGCCATCGGCGCATCGCCCTTTCGCATCCTGGGCAAGCACCTTCTGCCGCATCTTCTGTCGTCGATCATCGTGTTCGGCACGCTGGGGATTTCGACCACCGTGCTGCTGGAGGCGACGCTGAGCTTTCTCGGCGTCGGCGTGCAGCCGCCGATGCCAAGCTGGGGCAACATCATCTTCGAGAACCAGACCTATTTCTCCACCGCGCCGTGGCTGGTCTTTATTCCCGGTCTCCTGATCGTCCTTCTGGCGTTGGCCTTCAACCTGGTCGGCGATGCGTTGCGCGACGTTCTCGATCCCACATTGAAAGGGCGGCACGGATGAGCGCCTACCTCGCAAGACGTCTGATCGAAAGCGCGCTGATCCTGCTGGGGATCACCTTCGTGACTTTCGTTCTCCTCTATATGGTGCCAGCCGATCCCGCCCGGCAGATCGCGGGCCGCTCGGCAACGGCAGAGACGGTCGCTAACATACGAAATCAGTTGGGGCTGAACGACCCGCTCTTCCTGCAGTATTTCCGCTATCTCGGAAACCTGCTGCAGGGCGACATGGGCCGGTCCTACCTGCAACGTGCCGAGGTCTCAGAACTAATCGCCGCGCGCCTGCCCGCAAGCCTTTTGCTGATGGTGTCGGCGATCGTCACCGAATTGATCCTCGGGCTGACCATCGGCGTGGTCGCGGCGCTGCGCCGCAACAAACCCGCAGACCATTCGCTGATGATCTTCAGCTTCGTGTCGATCTCGGCCCCGCAATTCGTGATCGGGATCCTGCTGCTTTACATCTTCGCGGTGCAGCTCGGCTGGTTGCCGATCGGCGGCTACGGCACTTTCGCGCATCTGATATTGCCGTCGATCACGCTGGGGTTCCTCGGGGCGGGCTGGTACAGCCGGATGATGCGCTCGTCCATGATCGACGTGCTCGAGCAGGATTTCGTGCGCACCGCCCGCGCCAAGGGGCTGTCGCGCCTGCATATCATCACCCGCCATGTCATGCCCAACGCGATCCTGCCGATCATCGCCATGATCGGGATCGATATCGGCCTGTTCATGTCGGGCATCGTCGTCGTCGAAAGTGTGTTCGGATGGCCGGGGATCGGCCAGCTTGCCTGGCAGGCCATCCAGCGCGTCGACATCCCCGTGATCATGGGCGTGACCATGGTCTCGGCCACGGCCATCGTGCTCGGCAATCTGATTGCCGATCTGGTGGCCCCGCTGATCGATCCCCGCATCAAGACAAAATGAAACCGACAGAGGAGAGAAGACCCATGAAAAACGCATTTATGGCCGGCGTCGCCGGTATGGCGCTTGCCGCGGGCGGCGCGTTCGCACAGGTGAACGAGGACGCGCCGCAAGGCGGCGAGATGGTCGTGACCTACCAGGACGATGTCGCCACGCTTGATCCCGCGATCGGGTATGACTGGCAGAACTGGTCGATGATCAAGTCGCTGTTCGACGGTCTGATGGGCTACGAGCCCGGCACCACGACCCTGCGCAACGAGCTGGCCGCCAGCCACGAGATTTCCGACGATGGAACTGTCCACACCTTCGTGCTGAAGGACGGCATCAAGTTTCATAACGGGCGCGAGATCACCGCCGAGGACGTTAAGTATTCGCTGGAGCGCGTGACCGACCCCACGACCCGCAGTCCCGGCGCAGGTTTTTTTGGGATGATCGCGGGCTTCGACAGCTGGAACGCCGGCGAAGGCGACGGTCTGAGCGGTGTCGAGGTAATCGACGACAAGACTGTGCAGTTCACCCTGTCAAGGGCCGATGCGACCTTCAGCCATGTCATGGCGCTCAACTTCGCCTCGATCGTGCCGCGCGAGGCGGTCGAGGCCGCGGGCGAGGATTTCGGGCGCGAGCCGGTGGGTTCCGGCGCCTTTCGCCTCGCCGAATGGACCTCGGGTCAGCAGCTCGTGTTCGAACGGTTCGAGGACTATCACCGCGCTGGCGTGCCCAAGCTTGACCGGGTGACCTTCGATATCGGGCTCGATCCGACTGTTGCGCTGCTGCGCCTGCAAAGCGGCGAGGCGGATGTCCCCGGCGACGGCATCCCGCCGGCGCAGTTCCTTCAGGTGATGAACAACCCCGAGCAGGCCGACAACGTGGTCGAAGGCGGGCAGCTTCACACCGGGTACGTCACGCTGAACACACAAATGGAACCTTTCGACAACGTTACTGTCCGAAAAGCTATGAACATGGCGATCAACAAGGACCGGATCGTCCAGATGATCAATGGGCGAGCAGTTCCCGCCAACCAGCCGCTACCGCCGACGATGCCCGGCTACGCGGACGACTACGAGGGCTACCCCTTCGATCCCGAAGCCGCTCGCGAGATGCTGGCCGAGGCGGGATATCCCGACGGCTTCACCACCGAGCTTTTCGTCATGAACGTCGATCCCAACCCGCGGATCGCGCAGGCAATCCAGCAAGATCTTTCAGAGATCGGCGTCGATGTTGAAATCCGCAGCCTCGCGCAATCCAACGTGATCGCGGCGGGTGGCGCCGCGGATCAGGCGCCGATGATCTGGTCGGGCGGCATGGCCTGGATCGCGGATTTCCCGGATCCGTCGAACTTCTACGGCCCCATCCTGGGCTGCGCGGGCGCGGTGCCCGGCGGCTGGAACTGGGCGTGGTACTGCAACGAGGATCTCGATGCCCGCGCCGCCGAGGCCGACGCGATGGCCGATCCGGCCATGGCCGAGGACCGCGAAGCGGCATGGCGGTCGATCTATGTCGACATAATGGACGACGCGCCCTGGGTGCCGATTTTCAATGAGCAGCGATTCACGCTCGTATCGGACAACATGGCTGGTGACGACAGCCTCTTCGTAGATCCGGTGCACATCCCGGTGAACTACGATTACATCTATTCCGCAGACGCAGAGTGAGATCATGTGCAAGGCGTACGATTACACCATCCACGGCCACCATCACCACGGGTGGGATCATTCGATCCCACCCGCCCGGACGGTGGCCCCTGGCAGCCGGGTGCATTTCCAGTGCCTCGACAGTTCCGCCGGCCAACTGACGCGCGACAGCACCGTCGCCGATGTCGCGGTGATGGATTTTGGCAAGATCAACCCGGTCACCGGCCCCGTCTATATCGACGGGGCCGAGCCGGGCGACGTGCTGAAGATCACGCTGGAGCAGTTCCACCCTTCGGGCTTTGGCTGGACGGCTAATATCCCCGGTTTCGGGCTGTTGGCCGACCAGTTCGAGGATCCGCACCTGAAGGTGTGGGAGTATGAGCAGGATACGCTGGCGCCGGCGCTTTTCTCGGACATCGCCAGAGTACCGCTGAAACCGTTCGCGGGCACGATCGGGCTGGCCCCGGCCGAGCCGGGGCTGCATTCCGTGGTGCCGCCGCGGCGGATGGGCGGCAATCTCGACATCCGGGATCTGGCCGTCGGCTCGGTGCTCTACCTGCCGGTCGAGGTCTCGGGGGCGCTGTTCTCTGTGGGTGACACCCATGCGGCACAGGGCGACGGCGAGGTGTGCGGCACCGCCATCGAAAGCCCAATGGATGTCGAGATCAAGCTCGACCTGATCAAGCAGGAGCCCTTGACCTTCCCCCGGTTCTCGACACCGGGACCGGTGACCCGACACCTTGACGCCAAGGGCTACGAGGCCACCACCGGGATCGGGCCGGACATGATGGAAGGCGCGAGGAACGCGGTCTCCGGCATGATCGATCTGCTGGGCAAGCAGCACGGCCTGTCCCCCGAGGACGCCTACCTGTTGTGCTCGGTCGCCGGCGATCTGCGCATCTCGGAAATCGTGGACATGCCGAACTGGGTCGTGTCCTTCTATTTCCCGCGTGTCGTCTTCGAATGAGGCCCGAGCTTGAAAACGGACGGGGCGACACCGTGCGCCCCGTTCTTACGGTGCGCGATCTGACCGTTCAGGTGGCGACCGGCGATGGCGGTAAGACCGTTCTCGATCATCTATCCTTCGACCTGCATCCCGGCGAGACACTGGCGCTGGCCGGTGAAAGCGGATCGGGCAAATCGATGACCGCGCTGGCGATCATGGGCCTTCTGCCGCGCCCCATGGCGCGGATCACCGACGGATCGATCCGGCTGGGCGACACCGATCTGGCCGGCCTGAGCGACCGGCGCTACCGCAAGGTCCGCGCGCGCCGGATCTCGATGATCTTCCAGGAGCCAATGACCTCGCTCAACCCGTTGATGACCATCGAGCGGCAGCTTTGCGAGGTTTTGTTGGAACATGGCATGTGCACGCGCGGCGAGGCGCCGGCGCGGGCTCTGAAACTGCTGCGCGATCTGCGCCTGACCGATCCCGAACGGCGGCTGAAACAATACCCGCACGAGCTGTCGGGCGGCATGCGTCAGCGCGTGATGATCGCCATTGCGCTGGCCTGCGAGCCCGAGATCCTGATCGCCGACGAGCCGACGACGGCGCTCGATGTGACCGTGCAGGCCGAGATCCTCGACCTGATCCGCTTGATGCAGAAGGAACACGGCACCGCAGTGCTCATGATAACCCACGACATGGGTGTGGTCGCCGAGATGGCCGACCGGGTCATCATCATGCGCGAGGGCAAGCCTGAAGAGTGCGCCTCGGTCGGAGACATCTTCAGCACGCCGCAATCGGCCTATGCGCGAAAATTGCTGGCGGCGGTGCCGCGGCTCGGCCATGCCCCTGACCGGCCAGTGAAGGCAAGCGCACATAGACTCGTAGAGGTCGACGATCTAAGCGTCCGCTTCGACGTGACCGGCGGCATCTTCAACCGGACCGTTGCGCGGCTGCACGCCGTGGAGGGCGCGTCGTTCAGAATTCGCGCCGGAGAGACCCTTGCGCTCGTGGGCGAGTCCGGTTCCGGCAAGTCGACCATCGGCAAGGCGCTCTTGGATCTGGTGCCCTGGGACGGATCGGTGCGGATCGACGGCCAGCAGACCCGCGGGCTGTCGCGCCATGCCATGCGCCCGGTGCTGCGTGACATCCAGATGATTTTCCAGGACCCCGGCGCGTCACTCGATTCCCGCATGACGGTGGGCGAGCAGGTGGTGGAGCCGCTGCAGGTGCACAGCCTTGCCAGCGGATCCGAGCTGAGCGATCGGGCCGAGTTCCTCTTTCGACGTGTCGGGCTGTCGGCCGACATGCTGTCGCGCTACCCGCACGAGTTTTCCGGCGGCCAGCGCCAGCGGGTCTGCATCGCGCG
>NZ_JAWLDS010000113.1:0-8556 GCF_041686535.1 Aquicoccus sp.
CGCAGGCTCGATCCGCGCCGATGCTCCGCAAAAATCACGCCGCGTTCCTCGTAATCCAAGTGCTTGTATTGTCTGTCCATCGCAACATCCTATGCCCTCTGGGCCGTGGGTGTCGCACTTGAATCTTGAGACTAAGATGTGTCACGCGCCCAACTCTCTCGTGCCAGTGTCGGACCCCTAGGCCACTTACGCAAAACCCTGCGCACATCTGACGCACACAATGGAACTCACTGGATCGCTTGAACTTTCGCAGGATAGCGGGGCCGCACGCTTCGCTGGCCTATTCATTGTCTGTTCTCCCTTTTCTGGCTGTGGGCGCGTTTGGGTGATCCCGCAGGCCGCACGCATGGTCAGGAAGATCAATAATTATCGAATGTGCGTCCGGCCCGACAATGCCCCTGGTCCGTCACGAATCGACAATGGACGATGCGATCAGTGCCTCGATCTCCGCGAGATCGAGCCCCCATTCCGTCAGTGCCTCCGGTGCCGAGGGGCTGGCGTCGCGCGGCGATATTGAGATGGCGCCGGGCGTTTCGGAAAAGCGGGGAGCAGGGCCCGCCTGGCGGACACCGTCGATTTGGGTGAACACGTCCCGTGTCGTATTTCGCGGATCGGCGGCCGCGTCATCAGGACCAAGAATACCTGTCACGCAGCCGTCCGTGTCGTGGAAGAGCCGTTCCCAATAAGCGCGGGGAGCAGTGCGAAAAAGGTCTTCCAGTGTCTTTGTGCAATGCGCCTCGTCGTCCGTCGTCGTACCGGAAAAGCATGGATCATCGGCAAGTCCCAGCCGGTCGAGCAGGATCCAGCGGAATGCCGGCTCGATCGCTCCCACCGCCACGTATCCGCCATCCGAACAAGCATAGGTGCGGTAGTAGTGCCGCCCGCCGTCCAGCGCGTTGGTGCCTGCGGGTCCGTGCAGGCCCACCGCCGACAACGCAGTCAACAACGAGTAGAGACTTGCCGAGCCATCCACAATGTTTGAATCGACAACCTGCCCCTGCCCGGTAGACTTCGCCGCGTGTATGGACGCAAGCGTGCCGATCACAGCAAAGAGCGCACCACCTGCCATGTCCCCAACGAGCGGCGGCAGTCCTCTTGGGGGAGCGCTGTCGCGCCCGAAAAGCGACAAGGCACCGGACAGCCCGATATAGTTGAGGTCATGCCCCGCCATCTGAGCCATGGGCCCATCCTGCCCCCATCCGGTCACGCGAACATAGGACAGACGCGGATTGGCGGCATGGGCCTCCGACGGACCAAGTGCCAGTCTTTCCATGGTGCCCGGCCGATACCCCTCGATCAGCGCGTCGGCCCGGCCGATCAGTCGCAGGATCAGATTCCGGCCGAGCGCGGATTTCAGGTCCACCTTCACCATCCGGCGCGACCGGTAAAAGATCGAGGCCGCGCCCATCTGGGCGAAATCGAGCGTCGGATCGGGTGCGGGATAGCCGCCGGGACGGTCGATGCGGATGACTCTCGCCCCGAGATCGGCGAGGAGCATCGAGGCGTAGGGCACCGGGCCGATGCCCGTCATTTCGATGATGTTCAGGCCGGTGAGCGGCCCGCGACGGTCAGTCATGGCGGGCCCCCTCCGCCGGACCATCCTTGCTTTCAACGGCGTTGCGATTAGCCTGATTCATGTAGCCGGTGCCTTTGGCATTCCACTCCCTCCTGTCACGCTGCCTGTCTCGGTTGCTCTGAACGTCTGCTGAAAAACAAGCGTTTCGGATGACTCCGAGTATATGTAGAAAGATTGCCTTAGCCGGTTTTGATACGCAGCTTGGCTTCTGCATGGCATCGCGCGTCACGGTACGCAAGGAGGACACCGAGCCGATGCAGGTGCAGTGTCCAATCGCATCTAGCCGGAGAAGCAGTCGACCATATCGGCCAGTGGCCCCCGGATAAGTGCGACACGCGCTTTCGGTCCGAACAGGCGTTGTGTTCACAATCTTTTTGCGATCTCTTCCAGCATAACCTCGGTGGCGCCACCACCGATCGCCTGCACGCGGGCATCGCGCACCATGCGTTCGATGTCGGTTCCGGACATGTAGCCGAAGCCACCGTGAAACTGCTGGCAGTCATACATCACCTTATTGACCAGATCGCCGCACAACGCCTTGATCGCCGAAACCTCGCGTACGCAGTCGTTGCCCTCATCCATGGACACAGCCGTCTGGTAGATCAGCGCGCGCGCCGCCGCCACTTCGGCCCAGCGTTGCGAAAGCCGCTGTCGGATTGCCTGCTTGTCCCACAGGACACCGCCAAAGGCCTTGCGGTCCTTGACGTAATTCAGCGTGATCTCAAGCGCGTGCAGCGCCTCGCCCATGGCCTGCGCACCCAGGACGATGCGTTCGTTCTGGAAGTTCTGCATGATGGCGTAAAAGCCACCGTCGATTTGGCCAAGTACTTGATCGGCAGGGATGCGGACATCCTCGAACACCAACTCTGCCGTGTCCGAACTGCGCCAGCCGGACTTTTCCAGCGGTCGCGCGACCGTGAAACCGGGTGTGCCTTTTTCCACAATGAAAATGGTCGTCCCGCGCGAGGATTTCTGATCCATGTCGGTGCGCGCCGCCACGAAATACAAATCCCCCAGCACCCCGTTGGTGATGTAGAGTTTGCGCCCGTTCAGCGCCCACTGGTTGCCCTCCAACCGAGCGCGAGTCTTGATCCCGCCGACGTCGGATCCTGCATCGGGTTCGGTCACCGCCACTGCCGTTATGCTTTTCCCCGCGATGATGTCGGGCATGTAATGCGCCAACTGGTCCGGTGTGCCCGCGTTGAAAAGATGCGGCGAGGCCATGTCGGTATGCACCAGCGCCGTGATCGCAAAGCCACCATACCCCGAGCGGCCCAGCTCCTCGGCGAATATCACCGTGGCCAGCGTGTCCATCTCGGCCCCGCCATAGGCTTCGGGATAGCGGATGCCGAGAAATCCCAGCTCACCCATCCGGCGCAGCACCTCCCTAGGGGTATGGCCCGCTTCCTCCCAGGCGGCGGCATTGGGGCGGATCTCATCCTCAACGAAGCGGCGCAATTGATCGCGGAAGATGCGGTGTTCATCAGTCAGAAAGCGCATGTCGGTCATGTCTGAGGATCCTTTTCAGGGGCAAGTTGCGCCAGTAGCGCGCCACTTGGAACCGTGGCGCCAACAGGATGTGGTAGTGTGGTCAAGGTGCCATCGCAGGGCGAAGACAGGGTCTGCATCAGTTTCATCGCTTCGAAAACCAGCACCGGATCGCCCTGCTTCAAGCAGGTGCCAATGGGGTGCAGCACTTCGGCCAGCAGGCCGGGCATCGGGGCGGAGATATCGGTGCCGGGCCGCGCAGTGCCCGTTGGTTCGGTCTGCGTGCCATGGGGCAGGCGGATCCTGCGCAGTCCTTCAGTCAGGATGATATCCTGCGCTGCAATCTCTACCGTCACGCGGCGGCGCAGCCCTTCGGTCTCAAGATCAAGCGTGTTGCCGGACAATAGGGCGTATGCGGCGGTTAGCAGAACGACACCTGCGCTGTCGCACACTTCGTGCCCTGTAGGGATTTCACGAACGCAAAGTTCCTCTTCCGCGACTTCATGCCAGCTTGCGCCGCGGCGGCCTGCGGGGGCGGTCAGACGCCAGTTCCCAAGCTTTCCCCATGGCCCGGGTGCCAGGCTGGATTTTGCGCGGGCCAAAGCAAGTGCCAAGGCGGCCAAAGGAGGGGCGTCATCCCCAGTCTGTGCGTTGGCGGGCTGTGCTGAGGCGTTGAGGGAAGGACGCGTCAGAAAATCCGTTCCTAGCCGCGCGGCTGCGAAATCGGGCGTCGCCAGCAAAGCGTCAATTTGCGCGGCATTGGTGCCGATTCCGCCCACCTCCAACGCCGCCAGCCCCACGCGCAGACGGGCAAGCGCGATGGCGCGGTCCGGGCCATGGGCGATCAGTTTGGCGATCATCGGGTCGTAGTGATGCGAGACTACACTTCCTGCCTCGACGGCGCTTTCAAACCGCAGCCCCGGCAGGTCGGGCAGATGCCAACGGGTAACATCGGTCCCCTCCGATCCGTCCAGCACGATTCGGGCCTCGATCGCGGATCCATTGACCGTAATATCGGACTGGGTCAGCGTCAGCGACTCTTCTCTCGCGATCCGCAACTGCCATGCCACCAGATCAACCCCGGTCACCGCTTCGGTCACCGGATGTTCGACCTGAAGCCGGGTGTTCATCTCGAGAAAATGCCAGCCGCCTGTGGTCGGGTTGTACAGATATTCGACTGTGCCCGCGTTTCGATAGTCGATATGCATGGCCAAACGGACAGCCGCCGCGGTCATTGCGGTCCGGATCTCGTCCGGAATATCGGGTGCGGGGGCCTCTTCGATCAATTTCTGGTGGCTTTGCTGGACCGAGCAATCGCGGTCTCCCAGATGGAGCACATGGCCATAATGGTCGCCCAGTACCTGCACCTCGACATGGCGGGCGCTTTCCAGCAGGCGTTCCAGCAGTACGTCCGCGTTGCCGAAAGCCGCCTGTGCCTCGCGCCGAGCCGCAGCCAGCGCCGCAGGAAAATCCGCCATATCATCGACGCGCCGGATGCCGCGCCCGCCGCCGCCCGCGCTGGCCTTGACAAGAAGCGGGACGCCAAGCCCTGCAGCCTCTGCTGTAAGGGTTGCGTCGGACTGATCGGCACCGCGATAGCCGGGCAACACAGGCACACCCACCGCCTCGGCCTGAGCCTTGGCTGCCGATTTCGAGCCCATCAGCGTGATCACATCCGCCGTGGGGCCGATCCACATCAACCCCGCTTGGGTGACAGCTCGCGCGAATTCAGCGTTCTCGGACAGGAAGCCATAGCCCGGATGCACCGCCTGTGCGCCTGCGCGGTTTGCCGCTGCAATCAGCTTGGTCGGATCAAGATAGCTTTGCGTCGCATCGGCCGGACCAATGGGTAGAGCCAGATCGGCCTCATGAACAAAGGGCGCGTCGCGATCGGCTTCGGAATAGACGGCCACGGCACGCAGGCCAAGGGTCTGACAGGCGCGGATGATGCGGCGTGCGATCTCGCCACGGTTGGCGACAAGTATGGTATCAAAGCTCATTTGCCGCTCCGCCATGGCGGAGTCTGGCGTGAAAGGAACGCGTCAATGCCGCTGCGACCCTCAGCGCTGTCCCATGCATCGGCCAGCCGTTCCGATGTCAATGCCACGTGATCCGCCGGGAGCGTTGCCTCGACATCGCGGATCAGTGCCTTGGTGGCGGCCACGGCACCGGGCGCGGCCTCAAGATGGGCGGCCACGACTCCATCCAACGCCGCGTCCAGATCAGAGTCTGGCACGACGCGGTCCAGCAACCCGATCCGTTCGGCGTGTTCCGCATCAAAGGTCTCGCCCGATAGCATCGTGGCGCGCGCCCGCGCTGCACCGATCCGGGCAATCACATGTGGCGAGATGTTGGCAGGGATCAGGCCCAACCGTACCTCTGTCAGGCCGAAACGGGCGACGTGTGCGCCGATGGTGACGTCGCAGACCGCGATCATGCCGATGCCCCCGCCATAGGCCGGGCCATGGATGCGCCCAATCAGCGGTTTCGGCAGATGCGCAAAAGCGGCCAGCATATGACCCAGATCGGCGCTTTGTGCCACGCGCTCGGCCCTGTCCAGCGCCAGCGTGTCGCGGAACCAGCCAATATCGCCGCCCGCGCAGAAACTGCAACCTGCACCGCCCAGCACCACCAGCCGCACGGACACGTCCGCCGCCAATTGCGCCGTTGCGAGGGCAAGGTCTGCGATCAGCGCGGCGTTGAGCGCATTGTGCCGGTCGGGTCGGTTCAGCGTCAGGCGGGCCACGCCCCTTTTGTCGATATCAAGCGTCAGATTTTCAAAGTCCGGCATGGGTCACATCCTGTAAACTGGCGCGAAATGGGCGTCTTCAGGGCGCGAGTTCAGAAGTGACAGGCAAAGCCCCAGCACATCGCGTGACTGCTCGGGTTCGATGATCCCGTCATCCCAGAGCCGCGATGTGGCGTAATACGGATCGCTTTGTTCGGCATATTGGGCGCGCACCTGCGTGTCGATTTTGATCAGATCGTCCTTGGTTGGGGGGTGCCTGACATTACTGCGACTCAGTTCCAGCATCACGTTTGCGGCAATATCAGCGGACATGGTCGCCAGCTTGGCCGAGGGCCATGAGAACAGGAAATCGGGCCGGAAACCGCGCCCGCACATCCCGTAATTGCCCGCCCCATAAGAGCCGCCGACGATGACCGAAATCTTGGGCACCCGCGCGTTGGCCATGGCATAAACCATCTTGGCGCTGTCCTTGGCGATTCCTCCACGCTCGGCTTTGGTCCCGACCATGAAGCCGGTGATATTGTGCAAGAACAGAAGTGATATGTGCCGCTGGTCGCAAATCTGGATGAATTGCGCCGCCTTGAGCGAGGCATCCGAAACTAATGCGCCGTTGTTACCTATGATGCCCACAGGGCAGCCATGGATCGCTGAGAAGGCGCAAACGGCACTAGTTCCCCATTCGGGTTTGAATTCCGACATGTCAGAACCGTCGACCAGTCGCGCCATGACCTCGCGCGCGTCATAGGGGCGCTTGGGGTCGGCGCTCACGATGCCGGGAATGTCGGCCTGGTCAAGCGCGGGTGGCTTTACCGCGCGTGGTGCCTGCCAGCCCGCGCGCGGGTCGGGAAGATCGGCGACAAGTCTGCGCAGGAGGGTCAGTCCCTCCGCTTCGGTTTGTACCCGGTGATCGGACACACCCGACACCGTCGTATGCATCAACGCCCCACCGAGGGTCTCTCCATCCACGTCCTCGTTTATTGCGACCTTGACGATCGATGGCCCGCCCAGATGGATGCGGGAATTGCCCTCGACCATGATGACCTGATCCGCCAGCGCGGGTATGTAAGCGCCGCCAGCCGTGCAGCCGCCAAAGACCAGCGCGATCTGCGCCAGCCCCGACGCGGACATTCGGCACTGCCGCCAGAAGGCGTTGCCAAAATGGTCGCGGTCGGGAAAGACCCGGTCCTGTTCGGGCAGATAGGCGCCGCCGCAGTCCACCAGATAGAGGCAGGGCAGTCGCAGATTGGCTGCGATTTCCTGCGCGCGGGCGTGTTTCCTGACGGTTTCGTGAAAGAAGCTGCCACCTTTGACGGTGGCGTCATTGGCGATGACCGTCACCGGCCGTCCCTGCACGATGCCGATGCCGGTCACGATACCAGCTCCTGGCACTTCGTTGTCATACTGACCCCATGCAGCCAGCGGCGACAGTTCAAGAAACGCGGTGCCCGGATCGCAGAGCCGGTCGATCCGGTCGCGCACCAGCAGTTTACCGCGCGCTAGATGGCGGGTGACATGGGCTGCGCTGCCACCCTCGGAGACATGCGCCATGCGGGCGCGCAGAAGGTCGGTCATGGCGTGATACGCCGTGAGGTTGGCTTGGAATTCGGCGCTGTCGGTCCGGACCTTGGTAAAAAAACTCATGGCTTTCCTCCTGCCAGCAGACCATGAAGCAGCAGATTAACCAGATGATCGGCCAATGCCTCCAAATCCATCCGCGCTGGATCAACCCACTCCAGTGTGGCGTTCAATGCTCCGATCACAAAGGCAACGTGGCTGGGCAACAGCTCCGGATGGACGGTGCAGGTCGGAGCCAGAAGCCCGGACCAGATTGCCTGATAAGCGCGGCGTTCCGCCAGATTTGCGCGCCGCAGATCCCCGGGCAATTGGCCAAAAATGCGCACATTGGCCGAGGTATAATCACTGGCCCCGTGCAGGGCGCGCAGATGTGCGTGCATAGCGGTTGCTATCCGCACTTGCACGTTTGCATCCGGCGGCAATTCCATAAGCGCGGCTGTGACAGCCTCTCGCACGACGAGGATCCCTTGATCCATTACTGCGATGACAAGTTCGTCCTTGGAGGCGAAATGATAATATAGGCTGGGGGTCCGCAGCCCCACTTCCGTAGCTATATCGCGCATCGACACCGCAGCGTAGCCCCGCGTACGGAATTGCCGTGCGGCAATGTCAAGGATCTGTCCGGGCCGCGCCGCTTGGTGGGCGACGCCGACTTGTGCCTCTTGCTCTGTTCGCGTGGGCCGCACCATCAGCGCCTCTCTATATAATCTACCTAGCGTTACATAGATTATATAAAATGTTCAATGGTGGGAATGCGCAGAAACCGGGCTGGGCAAACATTGGACATCAGAGCAGGAGGGATGGTTCGATTGGACTATAGCCGCTCTTGATCAGAGCAACGACACCCTCCTGAATCGGACGCAGAATTATACGTTGCTGAACACGAAGTCGGTGTGACCCTTGAAGAGCGGCGGCCGGGGCTGATCGACGATGCCGGGCTCAATTTTTGGCGACGGTCACCTCGTTTTTCTCAGGTCGAGTCGGTGTGACTGCTGATCATCCGTTGATCGATTTCCGGCTCGTCCCATTTCATCGCGACGCCCATCCAGCGCTCGATGGTCGCCTGCAGCTTGGGATCGTTGGCCTCGAGATGGAACGTGTAGAGGCGGTTAACGATCTCCTGCATCAACTGGCGCATCTCGTTCTCGTCGATGTGCGAGACCTCCGA
>NZ_JAWLDS010000114.1:0-8512 GCF_041686535.1 Aquicoccus sp.
CGCGGCCTGATGTTCCCGCTCGCCCTCGAAGGTGCGCTGAAACTCAAGGAAATCAGCTATATCCACGCCGAAGCCTATGCCTCGGGCGAACTCAAGCACGGCCCCATCGCGCTCATCGACAAGCATGTGCCCGTGGTCGTCATGGCCCCGCGTGACGCGCTCTTCGAAAAGACCACGTCCAACATGCAGGAAGTGATCGCCCGCGGCGGGCGGGTGCTGCTCGTCACCGATCCGCCCGGCGCAGCCGAGGCCGCGGGAGATGCATGGATCACCCTCACCCTGCCGCAGGTCGAGCCCGGCCTCACCCCGATCCTCTATGCCCTGCCGGCCCAGCTTCTGGCCTATCACACCGCGGTGGCCAAGGGCACCGATGTCGATCAGCCGCGCAACCTTGCCAAATCGGTGACCGTCGAATGATCGCGCGAAAACACGCGCGCCATCCTGCTGCTCTTTCTTGGAAAAAATACTCGATCCGCCGCCACCACCGGGCGCAACATTAACCGCTTCAGCCTCGTGCTTCGCTGCATCGCGGCGGTGCACGCCCGGCAGCCGGACAGCAGCCGAAGGTCACCCCCCGAATCTTCCCGGGAAAATCGTTTTAACCGGCGAGAACGGGGCGTTTACTCGCTATAAACCTCGACCTCCGGCAGATCGGTCAGCGGCGCCTCGATCACCCGCAAAGCGGCCAGCGACATGCGGCTTCCGGCGGTTCTCGGCCCTTTGATCGGGATCAGGTCCAGTTCCACCGCCTTGCCGTTTCTGGGATAGACCACACGCCCCCGCCCCGGCGCGGACACAAGCGGCGTCTCGATCCACAGGCCCGGCCGCGCCGGATCGCCCAGCGACGCAATGGTCCGCCCGAGGCTGCGCCCCGCCCCGCCCGCCTGTGCCGCGCGCCCGGCATCCCCGGCCGCGCGCTTTTCCTCGGCGCTGGTCGTGTCAAGCTGGCCGATCGTCCGCCCGCCGCGCGGCGGGCGGATCGTGGCGTCGGTCGGCCGCGCCACCGGCCGTTGCTCCGCAGCGTCACTTGCAGAAGGCACAACCTCTTGTTCTGGCTGCGTGATTTCCGCGCAGCCCATAACGACCAGCATAGACCCGATACACATGATGATCTGTTTCATGGGCCAATGCTACGCGCGTTCAGACGCGCCGGCAATCATGCAGATGGCCCTTGCGCCCACCGCCGTCCGCGCCTACCTTCCAAGGCATGAGCGAGCCATTGATCGATCCTTTCCAACGCGCAATTTCCTACCTGCGCGTCTCGGTAACCGACCGCTGCGATTTCCGCTGCGTCTATTGCATGTCCGAGAACATGACCTTCCTGCCCAAGAAGGAGCTTCTGACGCTGGAAGAACTCGACCGGATGTGCTCAACCTTCGTCCGGCTGGGGGTCGAAAAGCTGCGCATCACCGGGGGCGAACCACTGGTGCGGCGCGACATCATGACGTTTTTCCGCGCGATGACCCGGCATCTCGACTCCGGTGCGCTCAAGGAACTGACCCTGACCACCAATGGCAGCCAATTGCACCGCTTTGCCAAGGACTTGCATGATGCCGGCGTGCGCCGGGTGAACATCTCGCTCGACACGCTCGACCCCGACAAGTTCGCGGCCGTCACCCGCTGGGGCAAGCTCGACAACGTGTTGCGCGGGATCGACGCCGCGCAGGAGGCGGGTCTGCGGGTCAAGATCAACGCGGTCGCCCTCAAGGGTTTCAACGATGTCGAACTCTTCGACCTGACCGAATGGGCGGCGGCGCGCGACATGGACCTTACCTGGATCGAGGTCATGCCGATGGGCGACATCGGCAACGAGGACCGGCTCGATCAATACTGGTCACTCAAGGATCTGCGCGCAAAGCTCGAATCACGCTACACGCTCACCGACCTGGCCGAGCGCACAGGCGGACCCGCGCGCTATGTCAAGATTATGGAAACCGGTCAGAAGATAGGTTTCATCACGCCGCTTACGCATAATTTCTGCGAAAGCTGCAACCGCGTCCGTCTCACCTGCACGGGCGAGCTTTTCATGTGCCTTGGCCAGGAGGATCAGGCCGACCTTCGCGCACCGCTGCGTGCCGATCCCGAAAGCGATGCCCCCCTCGAAAAGGCGATCCGCGCCGCCATCGCACGCAAGCCAAAGGGCCATGATTTCGACTATTCGCGCCAGGATGTGGCGGGCCAGATGCCCCGCCACATGAGCCATACCGGCGGATAGGCAAAAGGGCGGGATCAGATATCCCGCCCCTTGATTTCAGAGCCTTACGCGGCAGGCATCCGCTTCTCGACGACCTCGGCCAGCCACGAGCATCCGGTCGGAATGGCTTCGTCGTTGAAGTTGTATTTGGGATGATGCACCATCGCCGTATCGCCATTTCCCAAAAGGATATAGGCTCCGGGGCGCTCTTCCAGCATGAAGGCGAAATCCTCGCCCCCCATGACAAGCGGCGCCTCGTCGCAATCGCCCGAGATGGATTTCGCCACCTCGATCGCGAAATCGGTCTGCTCGGGATGGTTTTCCATGACCGGGTATCCGCGGATATAGTCGATCTCGGCCTGACCTCCGAACGTGGCCGCAATCCCTTGGCAAATCTCGGAAATCCGCTTTTCGGCAAGGTTGCGCATCTCGGGGCTCATGGTGCGCACCGTGCCCTTGATCTCGACCCGCTGCGGGATCACGTTAAAGGCTTTCGACGAGGTTTCAAACGACGTGACCGAGACCACGATCCGGTCCACCGGGTCGGCATTGCGGCTGGCGATGGTCTGAAGCGCGGTGACCGCCTGCGCGGCCATCACCGTGGTGTCCACCGTCTCGTGCGGCTTGGCCGCGTGTCCGCCAAGGCCCTCGAAGGTGATGTTGAACATGTCGGTCGCGGCAAAGAACGGGCCCGAGCGAATCGCGAAGGACCCCACCGGTTTGCCCGGCCAGTTGTGCATCCCGTAAACCTCGTGGATGCCCCAGCGCTTCATCATCCCGTCGTCGCACATCTCCTTGCCACCGCCGCCACCTTCTTCGGCGGGCTGAAAGATCATCACCGCCGTGCCGTCGAAATTGCGCGTCTCGGCAAGGTATTTCGCCGCGCCGAGCAGCATCGCGGTATGCCCGTCATGGCCACAGGCATGCATCGCGCCCGGGGTCTTTGACGCATAATCGAGCCCTGTCGCCTCGGTCATCGGAAGCGCGTCCATGTCGGCCCGCAGCCCGATGACCCGGCCGGATTTGTCGCTCTTGCCCCGGATCACGCCCACCACGCCGGTGCGGCCGATCCCTTCCACCACCTCGTCACAGCCGAATTCGCGCAGCTTTTCCGCGACAAGCGCCGAGGTCCGGTGCGTGTCGAACAGGATCTCGGGATGTTGGTGAATATCGCGCCGCCATTCGGTGATTTCCCCGTGCAGCTCCGCAAAGCGGTTCTTGACTGGCATCTTCTACTTTCCTTCTTCTGTTATGTCTCAGCCCAGCGGCATCCGCGTTTCGGCCAGTTCGGCAAACCAGCTCGTGCCGAACGGGATCGCCTCGTCGTTGAACTCGTATTTCGGGTTGTGCAGATCCGCACTCGCCCCGTTGCCGATGAAAATATAGGCGCCGGGCCGCGCATTCAGCATGTCGGCGAAATCCTCGCCTCCCATCACCGGGGTCATTTCGGTCTCGACCGTATCGGAAATGCGCCGCGCGGCCTTGGCCGCGTTCTCGACACCCTGCGGATCATTCACCAGGACCACGCGATCGGCGATATAGGTCAGCTCTGCCTCGGCCCCATGCGCCTGCGCCGTCAGCCGCGCCAGCGCCTCCATCCGCTCGCGCACCAGAGTCTGCACCTCGGGCTTCAATGTCCGCACCGTACCCTTGAGCGTCACACTGTCGGGCAACACGTTGTAGGTGTCGCTTTCGCTGCGGAAACCACAAATCGAGACCACCACGTTTTCAAGCGGATCGACGTTGCGCGACGCGATGGATTGCAGCGCCTGCACGATCTGCGACGCGGCCAGCACCGTATCGACCCCCAGATGCGGCATCGCGCCGTGCCCGCCCTTGCCCCGCACGAGAATCTCGAACTTGTCGGGCGCGGCCATCTGTGGCCCCGGGCGCATCGCGAAGTGTCCCACCGGCATCCCTGGCCAGTTGTGCAGACCGTAAACCTCGGCGACGTTCCACCGATCCATCACGCCCGCTTCGACCATCGCCCGGGCGCCACCGCCCCCCTCTTCGGCCGGCTGGAACAAGAGCACGACCGAGCCGTCGAAATTGCGCGTCTCGGCAAGGTATTTCGCCGCGCCGAGCAGCATCGCGGTATGCCCGTCATGGCCACAGGCATGCATCTTGCCCGGCCGCGTCGAGGCATGTGGTGCCCCCGTTGCCTCGTTTATGGGCAGCGCGTCCATGTCGGCGCGAAACGCAATCGCACGATTCCCGCCCCCCTGCCCCCGAATCACGCCCACAACCCCGGTGCCGCCCACGCCCTTGACCACCTCGTCACAACCGAATTGGCGCAGCTTTTCCGCCACGAACCCGGCGGTTTCATGCTCTTCGAATCGCAATTCGGGATGGGCATGCAGATGGCGGCGCCATTGGGCGATATCCTCCTGCATTTCGGCGAGACGGTTCTTGACGGGCATATATCTTTCTCCTCTTGGGCGGCGTTGAGCTTACTCCCCTCATCGCCACGGGCAAGGGGTCAGAGGTCGGGCCCCAATTCAAGTTTCGAGCCATCCGAGAAGCGCGACAATCTGAACCGTGACAGGTCATGCCCCGGGCTGTCCCCGCAGATCAGGTCGGCCATGATCCGCCCGAAGGCCGGGCCAATTCCGAACCCGTGCCCGCACATGCCGGTGCAGATGAAAAGCCCGGGCAGCGTGTCGGCCTCGTCCACCACCGGCACCACGTCGGGCATGGTGTCGATCATCCCCGCCCATTGCCGCGCCACCGGCACATTCCCCAACTCCGGAAAGGTTTCCTCGAACCGCCGCAGTACATCCGCAAGCGCCCGCGCGTTCGGTTCGGGGTCGAGAATGCGCATCCGCTCGAACGGGCTTTGCTCGTCCAGCGACCAGCGCCGTTTCGTGCCCCAGGCATCCGGGTATCCCCCGGGAGCGAACAGACGATAACTTGGCCCGAACGGATCGCCCATCAAGAGCTGCCGGTAATGCGGCAGCGCGCGAAACGCGTCCGGCCCGATCCAGAACTCGTAGAACCCAGACGAGGCAAGGGTATATCCGCCATCGGCCCGCCGCCGGAACGCCATGCCACCTTCGCCCGCCGCCCCGCCATGCACATCCGCCACCGGCCCTGTGGCCAGCACGTTCGAGCGCACCGCAAGTTGCGGAATCTTCACCCCCTCGCGCCGCAGGAAGAGCGCCGACCACGCCCCTGCCGCCACCAGCACCCGCTCACAGGCGATGCGCCCCTTCTCGGTCATGATTCCCGCCAAACGCCCCGCAACGACATCAAGCCCGCGCGCCGCGCAGCCCTCGATGATGGTCACACCCGCGCGCGCGGCGCCCCGCGCCAGCGCCGGCACTGCCACGAAGGGCTCGGCGCACATGTCGCTCGGCGTGTGCAACGCCCCGGCCCGGCTCCGCGCCGCACCCGGCATCATCGCGGCCAGCTCGGCCCGGCTCATCATCCGGCTGTCTACGCCATTGGCCCGCGCCTCGGGCAGCCATGCCTCGAACGCCGCCAGTTTCTCTTCATCCGCCCCGAGAAAGGTGATTCCACAGGTCCGCAGGCCGATATCCTCGCCCGCCGCCTCGGCCAGCTCACGCCAGCGCGACAGCGCCTCGACCATGATCGGCAATTCGGCCCGGTCGCGCCCGGTCTGGCGAATCCAGCCCCAGTTGCGCGCACTTTGTTCTGCGGCCACGCGGCCCTTTTCGACAACGACCACCCGCTGCCCCTTTCGGGCCAGGTACCATGCGGCGGTGATCCCGATAACACCGCCGCCAACGATCACCACGTCCGCCCGCTCGGGCAGCGCCGCGCCATGCTCCACCGCCTGCCCCATCGAAATGGGAAAACCGGTCACGCCAACTCCCGCAGCAATGCCTTCATGAAATCATGGCCCGCGTTGAATTGTGCGACGCTGATGAACTCGTCGGGCTGATGCGCCTGCGCGATGCTGCCCGGGCCACAGATCACGGCCGAATAGCCCGCAGCCTGGAACTGCCCGGCCTCCGTGCCGTAACTCACCACGTGCGTTCCATTGTCCCCGGTCAATCGACGCACCAGCGCCTCGGCCTCACCCTCCTCTTCCGGCACCAGCCCAGGCACGTCGAAGGCCTGCTCGAAATCGATCCGCGCCTCGGGCCGGATCTTCTGCATCTCGGCCTCGACCTCGCGCAGCTTGGCGACATAGCGGTCGCGCCACTCTTCGGCCGACTGGCTCGGCACCACGCGATAGGCCATCAGGAACCGGCAATCCTTGGCGGTGATGTTGTTGGCCGTGCCGCCAGTGATCGTGCCCACATGGCCCAGGGTCCAGGGCGGCTCGAACATCGCGGCAAATTCATCCGGGGCGCGCGCCATCTCCTCGGCATTGACCCGGTTGGCCCAGTCGATGATTTTCGCCGCCTCCATCACGGCGTTGACGCCGGTGTGCATCAGGCTCGAATGCACCTCGAAGCCGACGACATGCGTGGAAATCCCGATCCCGCCCTTGTGCCCGGTGACCGCGCGCATCTCCGACGGCTCGCCCACGATCACCGTGCCGGCCTTGGGCAGCGGCCCCTGCATCGCCCGGATCATCGGCGGCGCCCCGGTGCAGCCCACTTCCTCGTCATAGGACAGCGCGATCTGAAGGGGGCGCGTCACACCCTGATGCTTGGCCTCGACCAGCGCCCAGAGCGCCAGCGCGTCGAACCCCTTCATGTCGCATGTGCCACGCCCGTAATACCTGCCGTCACGCTCGGTCACGGTAAACGGATCGCTGGCCCAGGGCTGGCCGTCGACCGGCACCACGTCGGTATGACCCGAGAGAATCACCCCGCCCTCGACCTCGGGGCCGACATGGGCGAAAAGCGCGGCCTGTTCGTTATCCTCGCGGTAATGCCTGTGACAGACAATGCCGTGACCGCTCAGATACTCCTCGACCCAATCCACGAGCGGCAGGTTCGAATCTCGGCTCACCGTCGGAAAGCTGACCAGCTTTTCCATCAGTTCGAGCGGGCTGAGGCGTGGCGTCATGCTCAATACCCGCTATCGGTGGTCAGAATGAAATGCCCCGGGCTCACCTCTTCGTATTCGGAAGGCGCGGGTTCATAGTCCACCGGGTGAATAGGAGATGGTATCGGTTTGAACTTCAATTCCTTTTCCAGTTTTCGCCGATGTGGATCGGCGATCGGAACCGCCTTCATCAGCGCCTTGGTATAGGGGTGTTGCGGGTCTTCGAACACCGCCCGGCGCGGCCCCATCTCGACGATCCGACCCAGATACATCACCCCCACGTCATGGCTGACCCGTTCGACCACCGCCATGTCATGGCTGATGAAAAGGTAGCTGAGGCCCAGCTCGGCCTGAAGCTCCATCATCAGGTTCAGAACCTGGGCCTGCACGCTCACATCCAGCGCCGATACCGCCTCGTCCGCGACGATCAGCTTGGGGTTTAGCGCCAGCGCCCGCGCGATTGCCACGCGCTGGCGCTGCCCGCCGGACAATTCGTGCGGGAACCGCCGCAGGAAACTGCGTGGCAGTTCCACCCGGTCGAAAAGCTGTGCCACCCGCTCCTGCAATTCCTTGCCCTTGGCGACATGGTAGTTGCGCAGCGGCTCGGCCACCTGGTCCATCAGCTGCATCTGCGGGTTGAGGCTCGCGAACGGGTCCTGGAACACCATCTGCATGTCGGCGCGCGCCTTTTGCAGCCCGTCTTGGCCCAGCGCCATGATATCCACCGCCCCCAGCGTCACATGCCCCGACTGCGGCTCGACCAGTCGCAGGATCGACCGGCCCACGGTGGATTTGCCACAGCCCGATTCCCCCACGAGGCTCAGCGTGCGCCCCTTGCGGATCGAAAAGGACACGTCCTCGACCGCATGGACATTGGCCACCGTGCGGCGGAAAAAGCCGCCCTTGACCGGGAACCGGGTGGTCAGGTTGCGCACCTCCAGAAGCACCTCTTCACTGCCCGGAATCGGGTCGGCGCGATGCCCCTCGACCCCGAGGAGCTTCATCGGCTCGGGCAGGTCCTTGCCGGTCATCTCGCCCAGCCGGGGCACCGCCGAGAGAAGCGCCTTGGTGTAATCCTGCTGGGGATTTTCGAATATCTCCTCGACCGTCCCCTCCTCGACCTTCTTGCCGCGATACATCACGACCACGCGGTCGGCCATCTGTGCCACCACCGCCATGTCATGGGTGATGAACATCACCGCCGTGCCGGTCTCGCGCTTCAATCGATTCATCAGCGCCAGGATCTCGGCCTGGATTGTCACGTCGAGCGCCGTCGTCGGCTCGTCCGCGATCAACAGGCGCGGTTCACAGGCCAATGCCATGGCGATCACCACCCGCTGACGCATCCCGCCGGAC
>NZ_JAWLDS010000115.1:0-8405 GCF_041686535.1 Aquicoccus sp.
GCCAGACCTATAAGGCGCTCTGCAGCGCGGGAAAGCCCGCGAAAGTCGCGATCACCGCCGTGATGCGCAAGCTCCTGATCCTCGCAAACGCCCTGATCCTAGAGGCCGTTTCGCGGGATATGTTCATGCCAGACCTCTTCATGCACGATTTCCTTGTTCTGCCATGCACGCAGGCTTGCCTCAATGCGAAACTCTGACGCCGTGGAGGTCAGTCGCGTGGTCGTCTCGGTGCGGATGTTCCAGTTCTCGCGCTGCATTTCGTGGGTCCATGTTACCACCCCCTCGGCCGAGAGCGGATCATCGGGCAGTATGGAATAGTGTTCGACCCCTTCCGCGGAATGGGTGATCCCGTGTTCGGTGATGTGTGCGGCGCCTTCATGATCGCGCACATCAATGATCAGGCGGCCGGTATCAGCGTCCTCGGACAGCACCCATTCCGATTGCGGCGGTGTCTCAAAGCTGACATCGAGCGGCTTACCCGCGCGCGGCGCGGCAAAGGGCGGCGCGGGCTCTGGCCGGTTGGCGCGCAGTGGCAGTGACAGCGTGGTTTGCGCTGTGTCAACCTGAAGCGTGACAAGCGCGGGCGTGGGCCAGGCCAGAGGGAAGTAGCTGGTCGACAGACCCAGCCGGATGCGATGCCCGGCGCGGAAGGTCTGCGCGACATGCTTCATCGGCACATTCACGGTATAGCTTCGCCCCGGCTCCAGAGGTTCGGGGTGCTCGTGGCTTTCGCGATGCGTCAGGTTGAACAGGCCGTAGCTGACCCGCGTCGCGGCGCCGTCGGGAGCCACATCCATGAGCCGCAAGGCGACCTGCGCCACGGGTTGATCGACGGTAAAGGTCAGCGTCAGGTAGGGATCACCCACCATGTGCAGCGACTCTGACAGCGGAGCGGTCTCGAATGTCAGGCTGCCGGCATCGTCGCGGCGCTGATCACCGGGTTGGTCGCCGATATGCGCATAGGAACACCACTTTCCGCCATGTCGCCCGACCCAGAGCGGTGAGTTGATCGACCGCACGCCACTCGGCATATCGCCGTTGGTGGCCAGTGTGCCATCCGCTCCAAGCGCGAAGGCCGTGCGGGTGATGTCGGGCGAGGGCCAGACGGGCTCGGTGGTCCAGTGCCCCTCGCGATGGGTGTAATGTGTGGCCGGGCGGGCGTGATCCTGCAGGAAGACTCGCAGCGGCGCTTCGTCCATAATGCCGGTATCGGTGCCCTTGAGCCAGTGATCCCACCAACGGGTTTCCTCGGTAAGCCAATCTATGGCCGGGCCCGGCTCGCCGACATGCGGATACTTGTGCGACCACGGCCCGACGATGCCCTTGACTGGACCGGGCAGGTTCTCGACCATTCGGAAGACCGAACGGCAATAACCGTCGGCCCAGCCGCTGACGGCGTAGACCGGGATCCGCACGTCACTGTAGTCCTCGCAGATCGAGCCATGTTTCCAGAAATCGTCGCGGGTCTGATGCTCCAGCCAGGTCTTCAGCCACAGGCCCGACCCGCGCAGCCGCGCCAACCACATCCCACGCCAGCGGTCGCCCACGTGCACCGGATCGGGTGGAAGGGTGTTGATGCCGAACATCACAGACCCCCAGGACAGTTGATCGCACAAGAGAGTGCCCCCCATGTAGTGGATGTCGTCGGCATAGCGGTCATCGGTGGAACAGATCGTCACGACCGCCTTCAGTGCGGGTGGCTGAAGTGCCGCCAGTTGCAGGCCGTTGAACCCGCCCCAGGAAATGCCGACGATGCCCACGCCGCCATCACACCAAGCCTGATCGGCGATCCAGGTGATCACGTCGCAGCCGTCCTGCAATTCGATCTCGGTATATTCATCCGTCATCACGCCTTCGGATTCGCCGGTGCCGCGCAGATCGACGCGGACGTAGGCATAGCCGCGCGCCGCCATCCATGGCGCGCGGGCATGATCACGCTCCAGCGTCTTGTCGTTCTTGCGGTAGGGAATGTATTCGAGAATTGCCGGAACTGGCGCGGTGTCCGCCCCCTCGGGCATCCATATCCGCGCGGCCAGACGCGTACCGTCGGGCATCGTGATTTCAGTGTGCTCGATCTCACGGATCTCGGCGGGCAGGGGATGGTCGATTTTCATGGGGCGTGGTTCCGGACTGATACTGGGGCGGACAGTGAAGCGAACGCGCGCGATGTCTACCGCGCCCTTGCTGCCTTATTCGACAATATCGGTGAATTCGTAATTCAGCCGCTTCATCACCTGCTCGTAATTCCACAAGAGCTTGGACTGTTTGCCCGCCCCCATCCAGACAGAGGCGACGGCGTAGCTGTAGGCGTCCTGTTCCGGCAGGTTCGACAGTTTCATGCCGCGTGTGACGTAAGAGGCGATGCGTGTACCTTCGACCTGCTCGGCGGCCACCTCGATCTCGGCGCGCGACGGTGCGCGGGCGATGGTAGCGTCGTTAAAAAAGACCCGGTAGAAGAACTCGGCCGCGACAGTCTGCGGCCCTTCACCCTGCGGCATATCCGGCTTGCGCCCCAGCCCCAGATCAACGGTGACCTGCTGATGGCTGACGCCATCGACCATCTCGAAGAGGTCGCAATGCGATTGCGCGATGCGGGTGTTGATCTCGAGCAGCCAGATCTTGTTCTGAACCTCGTCCCAGTAATACTCGATGTTGAAACCGGCATTGTCATAGCCGATGTGCGTCATGATCTTGCGGGTGATCTCGTTCATCTCGTCCTGCACGCGGCGCGGCAGGGTCGAGGGGTAGAGATAGTAGAAAAAGCTGAGAACCTGCGGATAGCGGATCGAATCCACCGTGCCATAGGGCACCACCTCGCCCCCGTGGACATAGCCCTCGACCGTGCATTGCCGCCCGCCGATCACCCGCTCGGCCATGCAGTAATGGCCCTCGATTGCCTTGATGTCATCGGGCAGGTCGGCCTGATCCAGCACGTAATTGAACGGCTCGGAGATCTGGTCGATCTCGGCGCGGAAGGCGGAGATGGCGTAGTCAAAATCCTCGGGGCTGTCGATGCGGAAGCCGAGACGCGAGCCCGAGGACTTGATCGGCTTGACGAAGAACGGAAAGCGCAGATCGGCCTCGCCGATCTTCGACAGCGCGTCGTCGTCGAACGGATCGAAGGCGGTGAAGGTCGGGGTGTGGTCGGGCACGATCTCGGCCATTACCTTGCGCGACCAGTACTTGTGCTCGCATTTCAGCAGGCTTTCCAGTGAGGCGTTGCGGGTGCCGTATTTCTTGCACAGCAGCGGCAGCATGGTGGAAACCGGAAAGTCGATATAGCCGACGATCGCGTCGATCGAGCCGTCAAACGTATCGAGCGTTGCCTCAGCCTCGGCCAGCATCGCGGGGATGTCGAATTCCTGTGTGTCGGATACTGCCTCGGATGTCAGCAGCGGATGAAAGGCGACATCCTCAACGCCCCTGAGCCGCGTCAGACGCTCGGCATTCAGGGCGTTCATTCCGACGACGAAAACGTTCTGTATCATGGTCGTGGTCCTTTACTGTCAGATCGCGCGAAATGCCTGTGCGCGGCTTTTGTCGCCGCGCGGCCCTTTCGGGTCATGGCTGGGCCAGATCGGCCTGAACTGGGAAACTGCGACCCTTGAGCCGGTCGGCCGTGCCCTCGATATCATCCACCAGCAACAGCAGGAAATCGCCCGGCTTGGCCTCTGCGATGGCCGCGCTCACGGCCTCCTGCTCGCTCATGATGACATGAACCGCGCAATCCGCCTTGGCCCCCTCGGCCCCACCCTTGATCAACTGCGCCACCTCGCCTTCGGGACGACCACGCGCGTCGGACTCGTAGACGTAAAGGACGTTGCACATCGAGGCGAGTTGCCCACCGAGTGCTTCCAGATCCTCGTCACGTCGGTTGCCCGGCGCTGACGAGACCCCGATCCTGCGTTGCTGGGCCAAGCCGTTGACCAGCGGCTCAAGCGCCTCGAGCGCGGGCACGTTGTGGCCATAGTCGATCAGGCATTTGACGCCGTCGGCCTCGAAATAGTTGGTCCGTCCCGGCATCTGTGCGGGTGTCGGGTGGAAAGTCAGAAGCCCGGCGCGGATCGCTTCGAGATCCAGACCATAGGCCAGGGCAACACCCGTCGCGGCCATCGCGTTCTGCACGTTGAAGGGTGCGTGGCCCTCGAAGGCGATCGGCACGTCGTTGACCGCCACGACATCCATCACCACCTTTCCGCGCAGGATAACGATGCGACCGTGCCTCACGGTGACGACCATGCGCATCTCGCTCAGATGTTGGCGCAACGCGGGATTGTCGGGGTTCATGGTGAAATAGATGATCTCGCCGCGTGCCCAGTAGGTGCCATGCTCCATCACCAGCGGATCGTCAGCGTTGAGCACGCAATAGCCGCCCTCGCGCTTGACGGCATCCACGACCACCGTCTTGCAACGGGCCAGCTCGTCCAGCGTGTGGATGTCGCGTTCGCCGAGGTGATCGGATGCAATATTGAGCAGAACGCCCACATCGCATTCGTCAAAGCCCAATCCACGACGCATGATGCCACCGCGTGCCACTTCGAGCACGGCGTGCTCCACCGTGGGCTCGCGCAGCACCGTTTGTGCCGCCGTCGGGCCGGAATAGTCGCCGCGCAGGATCACGTGATTGTCGATCTCCACCGTCCCGGTGCAACCCATGCCGACAGAATATCCCGTCTGTCGCAGGATATGCGTTGTCAGGCGTGTCGTCGTGGTCTTGCCGTTGGTGCCGGTGATCGCGGTGATCGGGATGCGGCCATTGTCGGTCGGATCGGGAAACAGCATGTCGACCACATGCTCGCCCACCGGGCGCGGGGTGCCGTGGGTGGGTGCCATATGCATCCGGAAACCGGGCCCGGCGTTGACCTCGACCACGCCTGCGGATTGCTGATCGAGCGGCTTGGTCAGCGTTTCTGCCAGGAGGTCGATGCCGATCACGTCCAGCCCTACATGCCGTGCGATCCGTTCCATCGTGAACTTTATATCGGGGTGCACCTCGTCTGTCAGATCCGTCGCCGTTCCGCCGGTCGAGATATTGGCGGTGGATTTGAGAAACACCATTTCGTTTTCGGGCGGCACGCTGTCGAGTGTGAGCCCAGCCTGCTCCAGCATGCGATGCGTCTGTTCATCGACGTGGATCTGCGTGAGTAGGTTCTCGTGTCCGACCCCGCGACGGGGATCCTCGTTCGCCTTGTCGATCAGCGCCTTGATCGCCGATCGCCCGTCCCCGGTGACATGTGCGGGGCGGCGGCGCGCGGCGGCAATGAGCTTGCCGCCGATCACCAGCATGCGGTGATCCTCACCCTTGATATAGCTTTCGACGATCACCGCGTCGGAGCCGTCGCGCACCCGGGCAAGGGCCGCCTCGTAACCCGATTTCAGATCTTCAAGGCTTGAGATATCCGTCGTCACGCCACGCCCGTGATTGCCTGAAAGCGGCTTGGTTACGACCGGCCAGCCGATCCATTCGGCGGCCACTTTCACTTCATCCCAGGAATAGCAGGTCCGGCCCCTGGGCACCGCCACGCCCGCATCGCCGAGGATCTGCTTGGTCCAGTCCTTGTCGTCGGCGATGGAGTGGCCGATGATCCCCGAGGCATCGGTCACCGTGGCCTGGAACCGGCGCTGTTTCACACCGTGGCCCAATTGCGTGTAGCTGGTGCCCTCCGTCAGGTTGTACCACGGGATGTTGCGCGCCTTCGCGGCATCGACGATGGACCCGGTGGAGGGACCGAGCGCGTTGGCGTCGCGCACTTGCTTGAGGTGGTTGATGATCGGGGCGAGGTCCACATGCCCCCCGTCATAAAGCTTGCGCACGATCCCGACCGCGGCCTCGCCCGCCGCAAGGCCCGTCGCCTCGTCGCGGTAGCGATAGACGACGTGATAGATGCCAGTCTCGTAGCTGTCGACGGTCTTGCCATAGCCGACCGAAAAGCCGACGAGGTTCTGCAACTCGATTGCCAGATGCTCGACCATATGGCCCGCATAGGTTCCATGACGCACCCGCTGCAAGAAGCCGCCGGGTTCTCCCACCGAGCATCGGTGCTCGTAGATCGTGGGAAACACGGCCTGCAACGCATCCGCTATCCCCGGAACCTCGTCGCTTGGTCTGTCCTCGAGGTCATCGATGTCGAGCCGCATGTAGATCGCCTGGTAGCGGCTATAATAGTTCGGCCCGCGCAGTGCGCGGTGCTCAAGAATACGCATTCTTTTTCTCCGCCTTGCTTGCCCCGAGCTCGTCCTTGCTCAGGATGCGCCGGTCTGTCAGGCTGTAGGCGTTGCCGTTGACGAGCGCATGCATGATGACGTTGTGGACGCTCACCGCCTCACCTTCCGCCAAGTCGAAAACATTCGAGCCGGTGATCCCGGAACTGTCAACGAGGATCACGTGACCGGGTCCGAAGGCGTGGATTATGCCGTCATCAAAGAGAACCGCAGCATCTTCGCCTAGGCCCAACCCAAGATATTCGGGATTGGTCGCGCCCACTTCCATCAGGCGAGAGAAGCGTCCCCGTTCAAGAAAATGTGTATCGATGATCACTCCGTCGATCAGACCAAAACCCGCAGTCATCCTCACCGCGCCCTTGCGCAGCGAATCGACCGCATTCCCACCATACACCATTGTGGTCGACTGACAGGCAGCCCCGGCGCTTGTGCCGGCGATGACCCCTCCGTCCTCATACCGATTGCGGATGGCGGTCAAGGCGGCGGATCCGCCGAAAATGCTGGTCAGGCGCATCTGATCGCCGCCCGAAATAAAAATCACGTCGCTTTGTTTGATCATGTCGATCATCGCCACATTCGCGGCATCTGCCCGTTCGCGGATCCGGATATCCATGACCTCACTGGCGCCAAGCCGTTCAAAAACCTTGCAGTATACCGCGAATACCTCATCGGGGATGCTGCTGGCCGTGGTGATCACGCCGACCCTGGGATCGGGCTTTGGCGCGAATTTCAGCACTTGGCGCAGGATGTCGGTCTCCGAGTCCTTGTCCTCGGCGCCGCCAATGGCAACAAGCTTGCCGCGTGGCGCGGGGTGAATCGGCATGTTCATCAAGGTTCTCCAGTCCACTATAGACAGTATCTACATATTGTGGAATTCATCGCGACACAAACAAGATTGATTGTGGGCGGCTTCAAGCAACATGTGGCTGTCATGGCGTAACGTGACAAGACCGGCCTAAAACTCAGGTGGGCCTTGGGCGGTGAGCAGAGGAATACGGACATGACAACAGGTTTCGCCTTGGCCATTCACGGAGGCGCCGGGGTTGTGCCACGGGCGCATATGACGGCCGAACGCGAAGCGGCGTGCCGCGCTGCGCTGTCTCGGGCATTGCGCGCCGGTGAGAATGTGCTGGTGGCGGGTGGCGCGGCGCTTGACAGCGTGACCGCCGCCGTTTCGGCGCTTGAGGACGAGCCATTGTTCAATGCCGGGCGTGGGGCGGTCTTCACGCGTGATGGCACGCATGAAATGGACGCCGCCATCATGGACGGGCAAAGCCGCCGCGCCGGGGCGGTGGCGGGCATTGCCGGACTGCGCAGCCCGGTAAGGCTTGCCCGCGTGGTGATGGAGCAGACAGACCATGTCATGATGATCGGCGAGGGCGCACTCGCGCTTGCGCGCGACGCGGGTCTTGGCTTTGAGGAGGACGCCTATTTCTTCACGCAGGAGCGGTGGGACAGCTTGCAGGAGACCCTGCGGATGCAGGCGGACGGAACGCTTGACAATGATCCTTCGCGTCGTCACGGAACGGTTGGGGCCGTGGCCCGCGACCGTGATGGCAACCTCGCGGCCGCCACCTCGACCGGCGGGATGACCGCCAAGCGTGCGGGTCGCGTAGGTGACAGCCCGATCATCGGCGCGGGCACATTCGCAGATAACGCCACCTGCGCGATCTCCGCCACCGGCGACGGCGAGGCGTTCATCCGGCGCGTCGTGGCGCATGAGATCCACGCCCGGATACGCCATGCCGGTCAATCGCTGGCCGATGCCGCCGAACATGTCGTGCAGGTCGATCTGGCCGCGCATGACGGCTCGGGTGGGTTGATTGCAATCGACTGTGACGGAAACATGGTCATGCCCTTCAATTGCGATGGCATGTATCGCGGCAGCGTCCGGGAAGGCGCGCCAATGCAAACAGCGGTCTATGAGTGACCCGACGACAATATCGCAACCGGCGGTTTCGGACCTCTTCGCCGTTTTCAACGTTTCCATTTGTTCATGAGCAATGATCTGCGGTCTTGAAAAAGCTCCATTATCCGTCGGGTATGAAGACATCACAGATTTCACCGATGGTCTCGATGAGCTGGGTGAAGTTTCTCACTGAAATAGAAACACTCCCTTAATCAGGCTTCACCGTGTTGACAAAGTGGGGAACGTTCAACGCCGGTCCCGTACCCTCCGCCAC
>NZ_JAWLDS010000116.1:0-8074 GCF_041686535.1 Aquicoccus sp.
TGCTCGGCGGCAATCTCGTCGTCCAGCTCGCGCATGAGCGGATCATCGAATTCCTCTTCGGGGTCGCTCGCCGCTGGGTTCGCCCGGTTCTCATTCTCGTCCTCTTCATCTTCTTCATCTTCGAACCACAGGCCTTGTGCCCTCAGTTCCGCCTCGCGCTTTTTCTCGACATGCCGGACAAGGAAGATCGAGATTTCGTAAAGGCCATAGACCACGGAAAACAGGATCAACTGCGTGATGACATCGGGGGGCGTGACCAGTGCGGCCAGCAGGAGGATGCCGACCATGGCATATTTGCGGACGTTGCCCAGACCCTCGGCACTGACCAGACCGGCCTTGCCCATCAGCGTGAGCAGCACCGGAAGCTGGAAGCAAAGCCCGAATGCGATGATGAACTTGAGCGTGATGTCGAGCGACTCGTTCACCTTGCCGAAGAAAGTGATCTTGAGGCCCTCGGTCGTGGCCGGAACCTTGACGGCATCGGATGGCGCATCGCCAGCCGCAACCGCCAGAAGATTGGCAAAGATAGAACTGACATCGGCAAATCCGAGAAAGAATCGCATCGCCAGCGGCGTGACGACGAATTGCGCAAACGTCGCCCCGAGCAGGAACATCACCGGCGAGGCGACCAGGAATGGCAGGAATGCGGATTTTTCGGACCGGTAGAGCCCGGGCGCCACGAAACGCCACATCTGCGCGCCAATCACCGGAAAGGCCAGCGCGAAGCCGAACACCATCGAGATGCGAAACAGCGTGAAAAGATATTCTTGCGGCGAGGTATATTGCAGCGTCGGGTCGGGGTCGCCCATCGCCCGAAGCGTTTCCTCGATCGGGAAAAGCAGGAATTGCAGGATCGGTTCTGCCACGATGAAGGCCAGAACGATGCCCACGATGAACGCCAGAACCGAGCGGATGAGCCGCGTGCGCAACTCCGCCAGATGCTCGATCAGCGGGGCGGAACTGTCCTCGATCTCGTCTTGGGCGTCTGATGGGCTCATGGAGGTTTACCCGCCTTGTTGGTCGGTTTTCTTGGTTGTCGCCTTCTTGGAAACCGCTTTCTTTGGGGCCGGTTTCTTGGCGGCCGGTTTCCCGGCGGGCTTCTTCGTGGCGCTCTCGCCGGTCTTTGGTTTGGCGGCGGCTTTGCTCGTCGTCCTGGTCGCCGTTTTCTTAACGGCGGATTTCCCGGTGGGCTCGCTTGCCTCGGGCGGGGCCTCACTTGCCGTGCTGTCGGCTTGGTCGGTATCCTCGGCCTCACGCGCGGCGCGGGCCTCTTTGGCCTTGCGCGCGGCGGCCTTGTTGGCGGCCAGTTCCTGGGTCTTGCGCTTGGCTTCCTGACGCTCTTCGGCAAGCTTGGCGGTCTCGGAGTCAGGGTCCCATTTCTGGAAATCCGCAGCTTCCTTCACCGCATCGAGCCCCATTTTCTTGGGGTCGGCAATCGAGCGCAGGGAATTTGCCGTGTCCTTCATGCCGGATTCGTCCGCCGCCTCGTTCATGGCGCGGCTGAATTCACGGGCCATGCCACGCGCCTTGCCCACGAACTCGCCCACCTTCCGGAACAGGACAGGCAGGTCCTTGGGGCCCACGACGATCAGCGCGACAATGCCGATGAGCAGAAGCTCGGTCCAGCCAAGGTCAAGCATGGAGGGTTCAGACCTTGTCTTTTTCGTCTTCGGGTGTGACGTCCTTGGCCTCGTCGGCAGCTTGGTTCTCAAGCTCATCGGTGCTGTCTTTCACGCCTTTCTTGAAGGCGGTGATGCCTTTTCCGACCTCACCCATGAGCGAGCTGATCTTGCCGCGACCGAACAGCACAAGCACGACGACGGCGATGAGCAGGAGGCCCGGAAGGCCGATATTGTTGAGCATTTAACTTCTCCCTAGTCCGGGGGTGCACGGTCGATACCGCCACGCGCCCGGTGAATTGTGACAGCTTATCTAATCCCTCGCGCGCCCGGATGAAAGACGCAATAGGACCCACAGCCCGGGTTGAAGCCGATTTTATTGCGTTTAACGCTGTGCTGCGGCCCGGCAAGGTCCGGCAAGCGCAACAGGCCCGTTCCCCCAGACGGCCGCATAAGGCGTCGCATCACATAACGCACACGCAATGTGACGCTTGCAGCCCCTGAAGCTTCGGGGTAGGCGATTTGGCATGACAGATGCCGTCCTTTCCCCCGTCGATGACCGCCGCGCCCGGCGCAACGTGATGATTCTCGTTCTCGCGCAGGCGATCCTGGGCGCGCAGATGCCGATGATCTTTACCATCGGCGGGCTGGCCGGGCAGTCGCTTGCGCCGAACCCGTGCTGGGCGACGCTGCCGATCTCGCTGATCGTTCTGGGCTCGATGCTGGCGGCGACGCCGGTCTCCGGGATCATGCAGAAATACGGTCGGCGTACGGGGTTCTTCCTCGGGGCGAGCTTTGGTGCATTGGGCGGGGTCGTGGGGGCCTACGGGCTTTATACCGCGTCCTTTCCCATCTTCCTCACCGGCTCGCTTCTGACCGGGGTTTACATGTCGGCGCACGGCTTCTACCGCTTTGCCGCCGCCGATACAGCGAGCGAAGCGTTCCGGCCCAAGGCGATTTCCTATGTGATGGCGGGCGGTCTGGCTTCGGCGATCATCGGGCCGCAACTGGTGAAGTTCACAGCCGACGCGATGGTGATCACCTTCATGGGCACCTATCTGGCGGTGATCCTAGTCAATGTGCTGGGCTCGGCGCTGTTTCTCTTCCTCGATATTCCCAAGCCACCCACGCCCAAGGCGGGCAGCGCACGCGGCCGCACCCGGCGAGAGTTGATCACCACACCGATCATCGCGGTGTCGGTGATCTGCGCGATGGTGTCCTATGCGCTGATGAACCTGGTGATGACCTCGACGCCGCTTGCGGTGGTGGGCTGCGGGTTCGACACAGGCACGGCGGCGGATATCGTGACGGCGCATGTTCTCGCGATGTATGTGCCCAGTTTCTTTACCGGGCACCTGATCGCAAGGTTCGGGGTCAAGACCATCGTGGCCACGGGTCTTGCGATACTTGCGGGGGCGGGCGCGGTAGCACTTCAGGGTGTGGAGCTTGAGAATTTCTATATCGCGCTGATCCTTCTCGGCGTGGGGTGGAATTTCGGCTTCATCGGCGCGACGACCATGCTCGCCGGGGCGCACACCCCCGAGGAACGCGGCCGGATGCAGGGCATGAACGACCTCATCGTGTTCGGCGGCGTGACGGTGGCGTCGCTGGCCAGTGGCGGGCTGATGAACTGCTCGGGCGGGGATGCGATGGCCGGTTGGGCCAGTGTCAACCTTGCGATGGCGCCGTTTCTCGTGTTGGCGGGCGGGGCGCTGATCTGGTTCTGGTTCAGCCGCCGGGACGAGCTGGCCTGACGCCTACCACCGTCCGGTCAGGGCGGTTTTCATCAGCGACAGACGCGCGCGAAACGGGGAGTCGAGCGTTCCCTTGCGCACGCGGTCCGGCCTGGCACGGGCAGCCCGGAGCATCCGGGCCACGCCTGCCATGGGCAGGAAGGCCGGACGCACGGATCGCGGAATGGATGTGCGGCGCGACTGGGCCAGGTGATCGAGCCCCGCCTCGGCGAGCACCCGGATGCCCGCGTCGCTGTCATCGGGCAGCGGATGGCGTCCTGCCGCCTTGAGTGTCGGCACGGCAGTCAGCCAGTTCGCCACCCCGAGGGCCAGCCCGGCACCCTGCGCCGCCGCCTCGCCCCCCTGCCCCAGCATGCCGCTTGCCACCTGCACCAGGCGGGCGGACGTGTCGGCAAGGTAATCGGCAAGCGCCGCATCGCTGGCAAACGGATCGGAATAGATATCCCATTGTCGCGCCTCGATAAGCGGGATGAGCGCGCGGGCCTGGTCGGCGCTGAGGTTGAGCGCCAGCGGAAGCACCACCTCGTGCCGTCGCACCGCGCCGCCCGCGGCGATTTCTTCAAGCGCCTCGATCCACCACTGGAGGCGGATCTCGGCAATACCCGGCTCGGACGTGACCCAGGGCGCACGCGACACCTCGACATTGAAGGCATAGAGCGGGAACAGCTTTTCGCGCGCGGGCACCGGCGCAGCCATGGCGGCGCGGAAGCGATGCGGATCGCCCTTTTCAACGATCGCGGCGCAGGCGGCAACATCCTCGCTCATTGCAACGCGCTTCGGATTTCGGCCAGGGTTTCGGGATGATCGACAATGTCGAGATGCCCCACCCCGGGCACGACAACATAGCGGCCACGATCCGTGACCTCCGAAAGGGAGGCTTCATATCCCGCGGCGTCGAATGCCGCATCATCGCGACCCGCGACCAACAGGAAATCGGGCAAGGCGGCCACATCGGCCCGCCAGTCACGGCGGGGTGCAAAGCTCTGGTTGAGCCGCCAGCTATAGGCGGTGGTGGCCATGTGGCCCATGGGACCGTCAAGCACCTTGCGCGGCATCGCGAACTGGATCGCCGTTAAATGGTCCAGCGCGCGTATCCCCACCGCGTTCAGCATCGAAAGCCCGATGATCCGCCGGATCAGCGGATGCGCCCAACCGCCGGAATTGGCACGGGTCATGGGGGCATCATGTTGCAGGAACGGGGCGAGCAGAATTGCCTCGTCGATCAGGTCACCATGCGGCCCGCCCGCCATCCTGACGACAAGCCCACCCCCCGAGCTGTGCCCCAGAAGCACGACGCGTCGGTCCGTGGTCTCACCGATCAGATGAGCAAGATCGTCCTCGAATTGGCCGACATAGTCCACATCTCCACGGCGCACCGGATCGGCCCCGTGGCCGCGCAGGGTGACCGCCTTGACTTCGGCCAGATCGCGCAAGCTCCAAGCCAGCGTGTTGAATTGCCCGCCATACCAGCCCGAGCCATGGAGCATGATGACAAGCGGCACATTGTCCCGGGCAGGCACGTCCGGCAGGACATGGGTGACCGAAAGCTGTGCGCCATCGGGCATTTCCACCGACTCGCGGCGGATGCGTGGATCATCCCAAGGCACTGAATCCTGATCGGAAAGGAGACCCGTGAAATCGAGGGATCGGGTCGCGGGAATTTCCCCAGCCGGGGGGTGTGACAGGATCATGCCAAATGCGATCCCGAAATAGATCAGAACCGAGATTCCGAGAAAGATCAGTGCCTTGTAGATCATATGAAAATCATCTCGATCACGACGCGCTCAGATTGCCGCGCCATCGCGCAGGAGTTTCCAGTTCACCGCGTCGAGCAGCGCCTCGAAACTGGCATCGACGATATTGGCGCTGACCCCCACGGTGGACCAGCGCCGCCCCTGCCCGTCCTGGCTGTCGATGATGACGCGGGTGACGGCCTCGGTGCCCCCTTGCGTGATGCGGACCTTGAAATCCACCAGTTTCACGTCGTCGATCAGCGACTGGTAACGGCCCAGGTCCTTGGCCAGCGCCTTGGACAGCGCGTTGACCGGTCCGCGATCCGATCCGCCTTCGTCGAGACTTTCGGAGACCGAGAGTTTCTTCTCGCCATCTACCTTGACCACCACGACCGCCTCGGAGAGCGAGACCATGCGATCATACTTGTTCTTGCGCCGTTCGACCGTGACCTTGTAGCGCTTGACCTCGAAAAACTCGGGCATCCGGCCCAGTTCGCGCCGCGCCAGCAGCTCGAAACTGGCCTGTGCGCTGTCATAGGTATAGCCCATCGCCTCGCGCGTCTTGATCGCCTCGAGGATGCGGGGCAGCGCGGGGTCACCGGGTGGCACCTCGATTCCGGCCTCGGCCAGGCGGCGACGCAGGTTCGACTGGCCGGCCTGGTTGGACATCGGGATGATGCGGGTGTTGCCCACCGCCTCGGGGTCTATGTGTTCGTAGGTGGTCGGATCCTTGAGGATGGCGCTGGCATGGAGCCCGGCCTTGTGCGCAAAGGCGCTGGCGCCCACGTAGGGCGCCTGCCGGGTGGGCACGCGGTTGAGGATGTCGTCAAGCTGGCGGCTGGCCTGGGTCAGGGTTTTGAGCGCGTCATGGGTTATGCCGGTCTCGAAGGCGCTGGCATAGGGTTCCTTCAGCAGAAGCGTGGGGATGAGCGTGGTCAGGTTCGCGTTGCCGCAACGTTCGCCCAGCCCGTTCAACGTGCCCTGCACCTGCCGGGCGCCCGCGTCGATGGCCGCCAGCGTGCCCGCAACGGCGTTCTCGGTATCGTTATGGGTGTGGATGCCAAGGTGATCGCCCGGCACACCCGCTTCGATCACCGCGCGGGTGATGTTTTGTATCTCGGCGGGCAGCGTGCCGCCATTGGTGTCGCAGAGCACCACCCAACGCGCGCCAGCCTCATGGGCGGCCAGTACGCATTCGAGCGCGTAAGGGGCGTTGGCCTTGTAGCCGTCGAAGAAGTGCTCGGCATCGAACAGCGCCTCGCGGCCCTGCGCGACCATGTGTGCGATGCTGGCGCGGATGTTCTCGAGGTTTTCCTCAAGGTTGATGCCAAGCGCCTTTTCGACGTGGAAATCGTGGGTCTTGCCGACGAGGCAGACGGCCGATGTGCCCGCGTTCATCACCTCGGCCAGCACGTCATCGTTTTCGGCGCTGCGGCCCGCGCGCTTGGTCATGCCGAAGGCGGTGAAGGTGGCACGGGTTTGCGGGGCTTCGTGGAAAAACGCGCTGTCGGTGGGGTTGGCACCCGGCCAGCCGCCCTCGATGTAATCGACACCGAGCGCGTCGAGCGTTTTGGCGATGGCCTGTTTCTCTGGGGTGGAGAATTGCACGCCCTGCGTCTGCTGGCCGTCGCGCAGGGTGGTGTCGTAGATGTAGAGGCGTTCAGTCATTGCGCGACCCTTTCGGATTGTCCCCCGGATCGCTTGCGATCCGGTTCGCCCCCGACCCGCCCCCCAGGGCGGGGGCGAAACCGCCCCCACCCTCGGGCCGGGCGCGAACCTCTGTTGTGCGGCGCATCATTTCAGGGCCTCCAGCTTGGCGGGGTCAAAGTCGGGGCCTGGAACAAGTTCCACCCCCTCTTTACTCATCCGCACCTCGATTCCGGCTGCGATTAGAACCGTCTTGAGACGATCAACTTTCGAGAAGTCCTTGTTCCTCATGGCTTTTGCTCGTTCTTCGCTGAACATGTCCACAAACACCGATAGATCAATCGCCGGACCTGAAATCCAGTCCGGCACGTCATCAGTCATCAAGCCGAGAAACTGTAGCGTGTGGCGTAGGGTCGAAACATCATCCGCCAGATAGAGTTGATGCAATTCGCTGATGGCCAGAGGAGTATTCAAGTCGTCTGCCAAGGCTTGAACAACAGCAACATAGGGTTCCCCCATGCCAACACCCTGAGCGGCCTTGGCATACCATTTCTTCAGCGTTTTCTCTGCCTCCCGCGCCTTCTCCGCCGTCCAGTCCATCGGCTTGCGGTAATGCGTGCTCAGGAACACGAACCGGATCACCTCGCCCGGGACGCCCTGGTCGAGCAAATCGCGCACGGTGAAGAAGTTGCCCAGGCTCTTGGACATCTTCTTGCCCTCGACCTGCAACATCTCGTTGTGCATCCAGACCTTCGCGAAATCGCCCTCGGGGTGGGCACAGCAGGATTGCGCGATCTCGTTTTCATGGTGCGGAAACATCAGGTCGTTGCCGCCGCCATGGATGTCGAAGCTTTCGCCCAGCAATTCATAGGCCATCGCCGAGCATTCGATATGCCAGCCGGGGCGGCCGCGGCCCCAGGGCGAGTCCCAGCCCGGCAGGTCGGGCGTGGACGGCTTCCACAGGACGAAATCCATCGGGTTGCGCTTGTAGGGGGCGACCTCGACCCGAGCGCCGGCGATCATGTCATCGACCGATCGCCCCGAGAGCCTGCCATATTTCCCGCGCCACGAATCGACGGCAAAGAGCACATGGCCCTCGGCCTCGTAGGCGTGGCCCTTCTCGATCAGATCCTCGATCATCGCCACCATCTGCGGGATGTACTGCGTCGCGCGGGGCATGTGAGTGGGTTCGAGCGCGCCCAGCTCGCCCATGTCTTCGAGGAACCATTGCGTCGTCTCGGCGGTGATCTGGGAAATCTCTCGCCCCGACTCGGCGGCGCGGGCGTTGATCTTGTCATCGACGTCGGTGAAATTGCGCACA
>NZ_JAWLDS010000117.1:0-8044 GCF_041686535.1 Aquicoccus sp.
TGGCGGAGAGACAGGGATTCGAACCCTGGGACCCCGTGAAGGGTCAACGGTTTTCGAGACCGCCCCGTTCGACCACTCCGGCACCTCTCCGCGGGGATCTGTGGGGCCGTTTAATCGGCTTTGGCGGGCGGATCAAGAGGGGTTTTGCATTGCGCCGAAAGGGTTTTCCCCTAGATTTCAAGCAGGGGCAGCAGAACCAGCAGGTACCAGTCATGGATCAACGGAGCAGAGATCTTGCGTGCGTTGTGCGGCTCGCGCTCTTTTCGGGCGTCTTGTTTCTCGCTGCGCTGTTCCGCCCCGTCCAGGCGGAAGATCACGATCGGCTCAGGTCTTTCCTGAACGTAACCGGATTTGACGTTGCAGTAGATTCGATCGGCTTGATGGCCGCAGATGCTCCTGAGATTCTGGGGATGCGGGCCGAGGCGTTCGGGTATCGTTGGAAAGAGATCACCGAACAGGTTTTCGATCGCGACGAATTGCAGCGGTTGGCGTTGGACATTCTTGCGGGAACGTTGAGCGAGGATCTCTTGCATCATGGGGTCGAGTTTTATGCCACGCCCTTGGGGCAGCGTCTGGTTGAGGCCGAGAACCGCGTCCACATGCAAGGCGATGACAACTTGAAACGCGAAGAGGGTGAGAGAATCCTGGCCAGGCTGAGAGAACGGGATGACCCAAGGATCGGCTATCTTGAACGGATGAATGCGGCGATCGACTCGTCGGGCAATGCTGTCGCTGCCGTTATGGAAATCCAGTTCCGGTTTCTCATGGCAGCAAGTGCATCGGGTTTGATAGATGGCCTACTGGATGCGGATGCCCTGCGTGCGCTCCTCTGGGAAAACGAGGAAGAGATGCGTGCTCGGATGAGGGAATCGACGCTGGTCAATTCGACCTATGCCTATCGCGACTTTTCTGATGAGGATGTCCGCACCTATGCCCGAGCGTTGGAAGAGCCGCGGATGCAGCAGGTTTATGAGCTGTTGAATGCGGTTCAATGGGAAATCATGGCGAACCGGTTCGAGGCGCTGGCAACAGCGCTCGGTGCGCTGGAGCTGGAAGAGGAGTTGTGATGATGCGTGTACTGATCCGCTCGGCGTTTGCCGTGACTTTGGCCCTTTTCTTTGTGCAGGAGGTGGCTGCGGATGAGGCCGAAGACCGGGCGGCGCTGAACCGGGCGCTGGCTTTGACCCCGCTCATGGAAATCATGCAGGAAGAGGGCGAGGAATTCGGCGCCGGTTTGGGGCAGAATTTCCTGCCCGGCGGTGGGGGAGCCGCGTGGCACCGTATCGTGACGCGCATCTATGACACCGAAAAGATGGCCCGGACCGTGGAACGCGGCCTCGAGGAAGAATTGCCGGCGCGTCATCTGCCGGATCTTCTTGCCTTTTTCCGTTCGGAAACTGGAGACCGGATTGTCGAGCATGAGATCGCCGCGCGGCGGGCGTTTCTCGATTCTTCGGTCGAGGATGCGGCCAAGGCTGCCTATCGGGCCGCGCGGGAAAGCGGCAATGATGCGCCGGGCCAGGATCGGCGACTTGACCTGATCGGCTCCTACGTCGCGGCCAATGACCTGATCGAGTTCAATGTTGCGGGTGCGTTGAATTCCAATTTGCGCTTTTATCAGGGCATGGTCGATGGTGGCGGGCTCGAGATGAGCGATGCCGAAATGGTGGACGAGGTCTGGGCACAGGAAGAGGAGACCCGATCGGACACCGAAGAATGGATGATGTCATATCTCATGCTGGCCTATTCGGATCTTTCGGACGCCGATCTGTCCGCCTACACGACATTTTCCGAAACCGCGTCTGGCCAAGCGCTGAACCGAGCTCTTTTCGCCGGATTTGACAGGATGTATGCCGAGATTTCCTATGCCTTGGGACTGGCGCTGGCCGCCCATATGGAAGGGGAAGATCTATGAGCGGAAATCGTGAGCGCCTGGGTGCGGTTCTGGTCTCAGATCGTTACGACGAACACGAAAATCGCGGTTCCGGCCTCTTGACTTGCTTTGCATGATTGAAGATAAGCCCCCATCCGGCGCGGGGAGACCTGTCGCCCGGGCATTATGTTGATGACGCCTTCAAAGGCGCGCTGTTCGAGGTGGGGCCATGCTCCGATAACGCCCATGATGGGGGCCGAAGGACGCGGAAGCAAAAGGAAATCGATTCATGTTCGCGGTAATCAAGACCGGCGGCAAGCAATACAAGGTCCAGTCCGGTGATACGCTCCGGGTGGAAAGGCTGGCTGCTGACGCAGGTGAGACTGTTCAATTCAACGATGTGCTGATGCTGGGCGGTGAAAAGACCGTTGTCGGCGCACCGCTCGTCACTGGTGCGGCCGTGCAGGCCGAGGTGGTCGATCAGGTCAAGGGTGACAAGGTCATTCACTTCGTACGTCGCCGCCGCAAACACAGCTCCAAGCGAACCAAGGGGCACCGCCAGAAGCTGACCCTGCTCAAGATCACCGAGATTCTTGAGGTGGGAGGAGACAAGACCGGGATCAAGGCTGCGATGGGCGCCGGATCGGTGGGCACGACCGCGGTGGCTGCGGCTGACGCGGCGGCGCCGACCAAAAAGGCGAATGCGACGTCAAAGGCAGCGAAGCCTGCCGCCGCGTCGGATGCGGGCGATGATCTCAAGGTGCTTTCGGGTGTTGGCCCTGCGCTCGAGAAGAAACTGCACGAGGCCGGGGTGACATCGTTCGCCCAGATCGCCGCATGGACCGATGCGGACATTGCTGCTATGGACGAGAAACTCAGTTTCAAGGGCCGTATCGAGCGTGAAGGCTGGGTTGAACAAGCCAAGAAACTGGCCAAATAAGACGGCAAAGGAGAAAGCGATATGGCACACAAGAAAGCAGGCGGTTCCTCCCGCAACGGCCGCGATTCTGCCGGACGCCGCCTTGGCGTCAAGAAATTCGGCGGCGAAAGCGTGATTGCTGGCAACATCATCATGCGCCAGCGCGGCACAAAGATGTGGCCGGGTGAAGGTGTGGGCATGGGTAAGGATCACACGATCTTTGCCACAGTTGACGGGCATGTCCAGTTTCACAAGGGCCTCAAGGGCCGCACCTTCATTTCGGTGCTCCCGGCGATGGAGGCCGCAGAATAAGCCGACCTTAAGGTTTCGACAACAAGGGGATCGGCATGAAGGCCGGTCCCCTTTCTCGTTCAAGGGTCTGCATCGCGATGACGTGCATCCCCTGTGAGGAGCAAGGCGGGTAAGATTGCAAGAGTGTCGGGCGTTACCGCGGGCGCGCGTTTTCGGAGGAGTAACAGCGCATGAAGTTGGAAAAGGTGATCAATCAGCCGGTGATCGAGACTGATCGGTTCGACCTGCGCCCGCTGCGGGTATCGGACAAGGGACTGATCGAGCTTTATGCAGGCGACGAACGCGTGGCACGCAACACCACGTCTATTTCTCACCCGTTGCCGCCAGGGGCGACCGAGGATTTCATCCGCCGGGCGCAGTCGGAGGACAGGGTGGAAGATGTCTGGGCGATGGACGCCACCAAGATTGGCGGGCATGAGCTGATGGGGCTGATCGGGCTGACTCGGATGGATCGAAATCAGGCGGAGATCGGCTATTGGGTCGCACCGGTATTCTGGAACACCGGCATTGCACAAGAGGCGGTGGCTGCTGTCCTGGATGCCAATCCTCTGGACAGCAAAACCATTTTTGCCAGCGTCTTTCAAGACAATCCTGCCTCGGCGCGTGTGTTGACCAACCAGGGGTTCGAGTATCTCGGAGACGCTGAAACCTATTCGGTGGCACGCGGGGCGACGGTGCCCACCTGGACCTATAGTTTGAAACGCGATTGAGCCCACATGGGCCTTTGCGTATGAGGATGACATGAAGTTTCTTGATCTCGCAAAGGTCCATATCCGATCCGGCTCGGGCGGCAATGGATGTATCAGCTTTCGTCGTGAAAAATACATCGAGTTCGGGGGGCCAGACGGGGGCGACGGGGGCGATGGTGGCGACGTCTGGGTCGAGGCCGTGGAGGGCCTCAACACCCTGATAGACTTTCGCTATCAGCAGCATTTCTTCGCCGACAACGGGCGCCCGGGAATGGGACGTCAGCGTACCGGGGCGGATGGAAAAGACATTGTTTTGCGGGTCCCGATCGGGACCGAAATTCTCGATGAGGACCAGGAAACGCTGATTGCCGATGTGACCGAAGTCGGCCAGAGAATACTGCTCGCGAAGGGTGGCAACGGCGGCTGGGGAAACCTGCATTTCAAGACCTCGACCAATCAGGCGCCGCGTCGCGCCAACCCGGGACAGGACGGGGTGGAACGCACTCTTTGGCTGCGGCTGAAGCTCATTGCCGATGCAGGCCTGCTTGGACTGCCGAATGCGGGAAAATCGACCTTCCTTGCCGCGACGTCGAATGCGCGCCCCAAGATTGCGGATTACCCCTTTACCACCCTGCACCCCAACCTTGGCGTAGTGGGCGTGGACGGGGTCGAGTTCGTGATTGCCGACATTCCGGGCTTGATCGCGGGGGCGCATGAGGGGCGCGGGATCGGTGACCGGTTTCTTGGCCATGTCGAGCGTTGCTCGGTCCTGTTGCACCTCGTCGATTGCACGTCCGAAACAGTTGTCGAGGATTATCGCATCATAATTCACGAACTTGACGCCTATGGCGGTCATCTGGCGGAAAAACCGCGTGTGACAGCGCTCAACAAGGTTGATGCGCTGGATGAGGATCGCCGTGATGAGGTTAGAGCCGAACTTGAGGCAGAAGTGGGGCGCCCGATTCTGATGTTGTCCAGCGTGTCGGGTGAGGGGGTGACCGAGGCGTTGCGCGCCTTGCGCGCAGAGATCGATGAGGACCGTCTGCGGCACAAGGCGACCTCCGAGGAGCTCGAGACGTGGCATCCCTGAGTGAGGCGAAACGGATCGTTGTCAAGATCGGCTCGACCTTGCTCGTCGACCGGGCGGGAGGAGGTCTCCGGGCCGACTGGCTGCGTGGGCTCGCACAGGATGTGGCAAGACTGAAGGCGCAGGGCAAGGATGTCGTTCTTGTCTCGTCTGGGTCGATTGCTCTTGGACGTGGCGTGTTGGGCTTGCCATCACGTGAATTGTCGCTCGAGCAAAGCCAGGCGGCCGCGGCGGTTGGGCAAATTCGCCTCGCGCGCGCCTACGAAGAAGGCTTGGAACCGCACGGGATTACCACTGCGCAGGTGCTCGTGACGTTGGAAGATTCAAGTGACCGCCGCCGTTACCTCAATTCGCGCGCGACGATGGAGCAACTCTTGAACCTGGGCGTCGTCCCGATTGTGAATGAGAATGACACGGTCGCAACCGACGAGATTCGTTATGGCGATAACGACCGACTGGCCGCGCAGGTGGCGGTGACGGTGGGGGCGGATGTCCTGGTTCTCTTGTCAGACGTTGACGGGTTCTATGACGCCAATCCTGCCGACACGCCGAATGCCCGGAGATTTGACCTTGTCGAGCGTATCACGCCCGAGATCGAGGCAATGGCGGGTGATGTTGGTTCCGGCCTTTCCAAGGGGGGCATGAAGACAAAGTTGATGGCGGCCAAGACCGCGACCGCCGCGGGATGTGCCATGGTGATCACGCAAGGTTTGCGTCTCAACCCGTTGAAAGCGATCGAAAAGGGGGAGTCTGCTACGTGGTTCCAGGCGCAGGGAGACCCACAGGTGGCCCGCAAGCGGTGGATCGCGTCGATGAAGCCACGCGGAACCATCACGGTGGATGTCGGCGCGGCGCAAGCACTCTCCCGCGGCACCAGTCTTTTGCCCGCCGGCGTCATACGGGTTGGGGGCCAGTTCGGTCGCGGAGACCCTGTCGAGATACTGGATCTTCAAGGCCACAAGCTCGGACAGGGGCTCAGCCGGTACACGGCGGATGAAGCGGCCCAGATTTCCGGTCTTCGCAGTCACGAGATAGAGCGGGTGCTGGGCTCTCCAGGCCGGGCCGCGCTGATTCATCGTGATGATATGGTTTTGTGAGCACAGGCGAACAGTGAGACGAGGATGGTCGAAATGATGGACGCTAACGATATCAAAGACATGATGGAGGCACTGGGGAGGCAGGCCAGGGTGGCAGCGGCTGAACTGGCCTATGCCCCTGCCGAGACGAAAACGGCGGCTTTGAATGCTGCAGCCGATGCCGTCTGGGCGCGCCGTGCCGAAATCATAGCGGCCAATACCAAGGACATGGAAATTGGTCGCGAAAAAGGCCTCACCGCTGCCATGATGGACCGACTGATGCTTGACGAGTCGCGCCTCGGGGCGATGGTCGAGGGGCTCCGTGCCGTGGCCGCAGCGCCAGACCCCGTGGGCGAAGTGATCGCCGAATGGGACAGGCCCAGCGGGCTGCATATCCGCCGCGTGCGCACGCCGATTGGCGTTGTCGGCGTGATCTATGAAAGTCGCCCGAACGTCACCGCCGATGCCGGAGCTCTGTGCCTCAAGGCAGGCAATGCGGTGATCTTGCGTGGGGGCTCCGAGAGTTTCCATTCCACCAGGGCGCTTCATCTCTGCCTGATCGAGGGGCTGAGGCATGCGGGCCTGCCGGAAGCCGCGATACAACTCGTCCCGACGCGAGACCGCGCTGCGGTGCGAGAAATGCTGGCGATGACAGAATATGTCGATGTGATCGTGCCGCGTGGAGGCAAGGGGCTTGTGGGTCTCGTGCAGCGCGAGGCACGGGTGCCGGTCTTTGCCCATCTTGAAGGGATCGTGCACATCTATCTCGACGCGGCGGCAGACCCGGTCAAGGCGCTCGACGTGGTGATCAATGCCAAGACGCGGCGCACCGGGATTTGCGGTGCGGCCGAATGCCTCCTGATCCATGAGAGTATCCGTGACACCATCGGGCGGGGCGTGATCAAGGCATTGCTTGACAAGGGGGTGCGCGTTCATGCCGATGCGGAACTGTCGGTGATCGAAGGCATCACCCCTGCGACCGAGGAGGACTGGGGGCGCGAGTATCTCGACATGGACATCGCGGCGCGGGTGGTGCCCGATATCGACGCGGCAATTGCACATATCCAGCGCTATGGCTCGAACCATACAGACTGTATTGTCACTGAGGATGATACTACGGCAGCACGCTTCTTTGAAAGGGTCGACTCGGCCATCCTTATGCGCAATGCATCCACCCAATTTGCCGATGGTGGCGAGTTCGGCATGGGGGCCGAGATCGGGATCGCGACCGGCAAGATGCATGCGCGCGGTCCGGTGGGTGCGGCGCAACTTACCAGTTTCAAGTATCTGGTCGAAGGTGATGGAACGGTGCGGCCCTGAGGGTCAAAAGCGCAGGATCAGGGCCTCGTCGCTTTGGTCGAGATGCAGGCGCGAGCCCAGGCCTTCAAGGCAAAGCGGCAAGAGCGCGTATTGCACGTGGGCCGGACGCAGTCCGCCGGGCAACGCCCCGTCGAGCGCGGCGCGGGCGTCAGGATCGAGCGCAATGCGTGGGCCTGTTGCCGCGAGCGTCCAGCGCCCGGCGTGGCCGGATACAGTTATCATACCCCCCTGCGGCAAGGCGGTCTCGAGGCAGAGCAATCCAAGGTATATGGCCTGCACCTCGGCGCGGGGCACATCACCAACGCCTTGCCAGTCGGCTTGATGCCGTCCCCCTCCATAGCTATCGTTGATCACCTTGCCTATCTCGGACGTACCTATCATCTGTTCAGACGAGGCTACACCGAAGGCGACCCGAAAGAACTTGATCCTTGCGCTGGCATTGTTGACGCTGTCCGAGATGAGGCGTAGCTCGGGCGTGTCGATGGGGCCACCCATCCCGATGAGTTCGAGACCGTTGTGAATGGCGCCGACCGGGCTGATGAGATCGTGGCAAATGCGCGATCCGACGAGTGCCGCAAGGGTGAGATCAGGATGGGCCATGGATGTCTCCGAAAGGGTGAAAAATGAATGAGCTCAACGCGATACTTGAACCCGGGATGCTCGTGCGGCATCCCGAGCGGCCTGAATGGGGGGTGGGGCAGGTGCAGTCAAACATCGCAGGAAGGATCACGGTCAGTTTTCCCGAGGTTGGCAAGGTGGTGATCGAAG
>NZ_JAWLDS010000118.1:0-7937 GCF_041686535.1 Aquicoccus sp.
CCAGATACAGAAATTCCGCGATCAACTCACAGGACTTGCCATCATCCAGCAGCAGCATCGCGTTCGCCCGCCGGGCAATGCCGTGATCCTCGCGCTGGCGACGCACACAAGCCTCAAGGGTGCGACGATCTGCTGGAGACAGAACACCGGGACGTATCATGGCCCCACATGAATCGCATGGCCTGCCAGCGTCAACCCAAAATCCGGGTTCCCGAGGATTCGCGGTATATTATAAATATTCCAGCAAATTTGCCGAGCTCTCGGAGCGAAGAGTAGCTTGAATGATGCAATACAAATTTCAGTGGTGTATCTGCCCGTGAGTATGGTTGCCGACACCCCTGGCTAAACCATTGTAGGTGGCGAAGGTCGACCGCCTGTTGCAATGGCGGCCGACCCATTTTTCAAGCGGCCTTCGCGGCTTTCAGAGATGTGTAGAAACTACTTTCGAAGTCCATGTATCCAGTGAAGGACACGGGGTCGCCGAAGGGCAGGATCTGGGTCGCCCAGAAGCCACCGAACCCGTTATCGCGGTCGATCCAGTAGAACAGATTCGCCAGCCCCGCCCAGCCAAGCGCGCCCGCTGGCCGACCGGTCGGTGCCTCATCGTCATTGACCATGAAGCTGTAGGACCACGATTTCGACAGGCCGGGAAAGAACTCGGCGTCGTTCGACAGCGACGGGATCACCCCAGGCAGCATGCCGATCTTTTTCTCGCCAAGGTGGTTCTGCGCGGCCATGGCGACGGTTTCGGGCTTCAGAACGCGACCATGTGGCCCCATCCCGTCGTTCAGCCACATGCGGATGAACTTCATGTAGTCGCCGACCGTGCCGTAAAGCCCGTGCCCGCCCATGTGGATTTCCGGCGCATCCGGCAGTTCGAAATCCATCGGTGTCAGCGACCCGTCGGCGCCGCGCGCGTGCATCCCGGCCAGCCGCTGGCGCAGCCCGTCGTTCAACTCGAACGTCATGTCCTTGATCCCGAGCGGATCGAAGATGCGGGTCTTGAACACCTCGCCCAGCCGTTTTCCGGTGATACCTTCGACGACCTGTCCGGCCCAGTCGATATTGGTGCCATATTCCCACTTGTCGCCCGGATCGAACTGCAGCGGCGTCATGATCGATGCCTTCGACGCGGTGATGACGCTTGGCTGACCTCTTTCCTGCGCCAGCCGATTGTAGGTTTCGCTGAAGAAGTCATAGCCGAAACCGCCGGTGTGCAGCAGCAGATGTTTGGTCGTGACCGGGCGTTTCGGCGCGCGCAGGATCGGCTCGCCCGCCGCGTCGAAACCTTCGATCACCTTCAGCGTACCAATGTCGGGCGCATAGTCGCTGGCGGGTGCGTCCAGATCCAGCTTGCCCTCCTCCACAAGTTGCAGCACCGCGGTGGCCGTGATCGCCTTGGTGGTCGAAAAGATCGCGAAGGCATCGTCGGTGGTCATCGCGGTATCGTCGTCGATCCGTCGCAACCCTGCCGCGCCTTCATAGATGTTCTGCTCGCGGTCCGTAACCATCGCGACGACCCCCGGCACGCGCGGGTCCGATGTGACGACGCCTTTCAGCAGGTCGTCGGCGTTGAAGTGATGACGCATGGTATCCTCCCATTTTCAGAAGTTGTGTGGCCCGTCCCGTCTGCTGCGGACCGAGCCGTGATCGCCGCGACCGCGCTCAGGCGGTCTGGGGGGCCGCCACTTTGGACATGGCGAACATCGGATAGCCCTCCTCGGCCACCGCGTCGCACTTGGCGCGATAGGTGCCCACGCCACCGGTATAGGACAGTACGCGGCGTGGTTTGCCCGGCACGTTCGACCCCGTGTACCATGAATTCGTCTTGGCGATCAGGGTGGCGTTAGCCGTCTCGTCGTGGTGTCGGACCCATTCCTCCTCGCCGGCTTCGGTCGGTTCGATAAGGTCATTGCCAGACGCCCGCATGTCGCCGATGCAGCGCGCGATCCACTCGGTCTGTTGCTGAAGACATGTGGTCATGTTGCACAGCGCCGCCGACGGCGCGAGCGGCGCGCCGGTCATGAACAGGTTCGGAAACCCGTATTTCATGAGCCCGAGCGTGGTGCGGATGTCCTTGCGCCATTCTTCGGCCAGTTTCAGGTCGTCGCGCCCGGTAATGTCGATCCGGGCCAGTGCGCCGGAACCCGCATCGAACCCGACGGCCATGATGATCGTGTCGACCTCGTACACCGTGCCATCCGCCAGCTTCACGCCTTCGGGCACGACTTCAGTTATGGGATTGTCGCGCACGCTGACCGCCTCGACGTTGTCGCGCAGATACGCCTCCAGATACTGGGTTTCGAGCGGAACGCGGTGGGTGCCGAAGCCATAGTCGCCTTTCTTGGGCACAAGGATGTCGATCAGGCGCGGATCCTTCAGACGTGCCCGCATCTTTTCACGCACGAATTCGGATATCTCCTCGCTCACGGCTTCGTCGAAGAACATTTCCGCAAAGGACGCCAGCCACAGCTTCAGCGACCCGTCGGCGTGGATTTCCTCCAAAATTGCGCGACGTTCGGCAGGGGACAGTTCGGCCCACGTGTGCTGGAAATCATACTCGAAGCCCGTGAACGTGTGCGGGATGTTGGTCTTCAACTCGTCGAAACGCCCCTTGTACCAGTGCGCCTCGTCGGGGCCGTATTTCGGGTTCTTCATGGGCAGCACGTATTGCGGCGTGCGCACGAAAACGGTCAGCTTGTCCACGACGGGAGCGATGGTCTGGATGACCTGAATACCGGTCGCCCCGGTGCCGATTACCGCGACGCGCTTGCCTTCCAGATCAAGCCCGCCCTTGGGGTACCGCCCGGTATGGACGATCTGGCCCTTGAAGCTGGATTGCCCCGGAAAGCGGTCCGTCAGCGGGGCTGACAGCATCCCGGTGCAGCCGATCAAGAACTGCGTGTCGATCACGTCTCCCTGGTCGGTTTCGACCGTCCAGCGCCCGGTGTTTTCGTTGAAGGTTGCCTTGGTGATCTTGGTCGAGAACGAGATGTCGCGCCGCAGGTCAAGCGTATCGGCGATGTAGTGCATCCAGCGTTCGATTTCGGGCTGGCCGGGGAACCGCTCGCTCCAGGTCCAGCCCGCGTAGAGCTTTTCGTCGAACAGGTACTGATAGATATACGCTTCGCTGTCGAATTTTGCGCCGGGATAGCGGTTCCAGTACCATGTGCCGCCCACATCGCTGGCGGTGTCGCAGGCATGGACTTTCAGCCCCATCTCGCGCAACTGGTGCAATTCGTAGAGTCCGGCCACGCCGGTGCCGATGACGAGCGCATCTAGGCTGGCAGGCACGGCATTTCGTTCCGCCGAGGTGGCGGTCTGGATCGCGTCGAGCATGTTATCCTCCCATCAGGTTGCGGCCGTCTCCTTCCGGCCGCTGCTTGCATCGCGAGCCTGGACCCGAAGGCGCCAAGACCGCGACAAGGCCGATGCTGTCATTCGCAGGAAAAGGGATCTTGAACGTTCCGTGGTCCGGCTTTGTACGTTTCCGACAGCAGCACGGAATCCTGGCCCCGACTGCCGGGCGCAGGTGGTGCGCTGGGTCCGCTTACTGCGAACTTTCCCGAAAGACTGCCGGGGTCGACCCGAATTCGGCGGCGAACATCCGGGTCAGGTGGGCCTGGTCGCAAAACCCGCAATCAAGCGCGACAGCCTTGATCGGTAGCGTTGTCGTGGCCAGCAGTTGCCGTGCCTTTTCAAGCCGTCGCGCCTTGACGAACGCATAAGGCGGTATGCCAAAGCTGCGCCGGAACTGGCGCGCGAACAGGCAAGGTGTCATGCCAAGCGCATCCGCCATCACCTTGAGATCCAGATGCACATCAAGACTGGCCGCGATGAACTCGACGATCCGGCGTTCCTGTTGAGGGGACAATGCCCCGCTACGCCGTGTTTCGTGCAGATGGACCGATGCGTAGCGGCGCAAGAGGTGGATGATCAACCCGCGCGCGACCGTGTCCACATACAGTGCGCCACCAAGTCCGCGGGTGCGGGCCTCCTGTGCGATTGCGTCCGCGGCGTGGGACATGACCGGATCATCGACGCGCAGAACGTCGTTCAGCGTTACGTTGCTGACCGCGCAGTCCATGATCTCGCTCGCAACATCCGTGACCAGTTCGGCAGACAGATAGATGTGGGTCACGTCGATCGGCTCGTGCCAGGTCCAATAAGCCTGCTGAGCGCGTGTCAGAAGCGACGCGGCACCCGGTCCCAGCGTCTCACGCGTCCAGCGCCCGTCGAACCGGCGCTGCATGGGTGTGACGCCGCTCCTATAGCTGACAAGCATGAAATCGCGCATCGCAGGGACGACCACATCTTGCCCGTGATAGTGGTAGGATCTGAGCGCGACGTGCTTCCAGTTTTGACCGTCGCTTGCCAGCAACACCTTTCCCGGGACCCAGTCCGGCAGTGCGTCGTATCGAAGCAACTCCTCCATCAAGTCTCCTCCCAATCTTGACGGGTTAGTGCCCCGGGAAGTGGTGTAGGAACTGGCGTCCACCTGCTTCTTCATGGCTGGTGTTGCTCGTTCACTGAGCGGTGATCATTGTCGCCGCGTCTTCATCGTTGCACATGGCGGTCAGCTTTTCCACCGGCATGTAGCGTCGTGAGACGGCCCATTCGTCGTTTTGTTCCAGCATGAGCGCCCCGACGAGCCGGATGACGGCTTCGCGGTTGGGAAAGATCCCGACCACGTTGGTGCGCCGCTTGATCTCCTTGTTGACGCGTTCCAGCGGGTTGGTGCTGTGCAGCTTCGAGCGCAGGCTCTCGTCGAAGGCCATGTAGGCCAGCACGTCATGCTCTGCTTCGTCCATGAGCTCTGCGACATCGCGGAACCGCTCGCGCAGGTTGTCGGCGACCTCGCGCCATCGTGCATGGGCCTGGTCGCGGTCTTTTTCGGCGAAGACGGTCTTCACCACGGCGCTGACCACCGGCTTGTTGGTCTTGCCCACGCGGGCCAGCAGGTTACGCTGGAAGAGCACGCGGCAGCGCTGCCAGCCGGCGCCGAGAACCTTGCGGGCGGCAGCTTTCAGGCCCTCGTGGGCATCGCTGATCACCAGCTGCACGCCCCGCAGGCCGCGGCGCGTGAGTGAGCGCAGGAAGCCCGACCAGAAGGTGTTGGCCTCCGAGGGCATCACCGTGATCCCCAGGATCTCGCGCCGCCCGTCCGTGTTGACCGCCACGGCCAATATCACCGCCATCGAGACGATGCGACCGCCTTCGCGCAGCTTCACGTAGGTGGTGTCGAGCCAGAGGAAGGGCCAGTCTCCTTCCAGAGGGCGATTGAGGAACGCCTGCACCCGCTCGTCGATCTCCTCGCAGAGCCGCGACACCTGGCTCTTGGAGGTGCCCGTCAGCCCCATGGCGCGCACCAGATCGTCGACAGCGCGGGTGGAAACACCGTGAATATATGCCTGCTGGACCACGGCCATCAGCGCCTTCTCGGCCGTCCGGTGCGGCTCAAGAAAGGTCGGGAAATAGCTGCCCTTGCGCAGCTTCGGGATGTTCAGCCCGATCGTGCCCGCGCGCGTATCCCACTGGCGCGGTCGGTAGCCGTTGCGCTGGTTCTCGCGATCTGGGCTGCGCTCGCCATGCCCCGCGCCGCATACGGCGGCCACCTCGATGTCCATCAGCCGCTGCGCGGCATCCTGGATCAGTTCGCGCAGAAAATCTGCGTCGTCGCTCTTGGCGATCACCGCCGGAAGGTCGATCATGGTATCGGTCATCGTGCTCTCCTTCGTTGTCGTAGATCTTCGAACAACCTCAGACTACGAAGAAGCGCGGTGGCCGCCAGGCCGGCCGCGCGCTGCGCTACGCCAAAAGGCTCCGCGCGCGGCCTCCTACACCATCCGGTGGGGCACTACCCTTGACGGTCGTCGAGGTCGTAAATTGTTGTTATTTCAAATTTTTCAGATTCCTTCAGCGCACAGAACGTTAATCTTGACGCAAAGACGATGTATCAACGAGGAAGCTTAGCACGGCCCAGTGCGGCAGCTTATCCTACTTTCAGGTCGTGTCGCTCCGCTGTCCCAACCTCTAAGTTGGTCCCAACCTTGTCCCAACCTCCCGAGGGGGTTGGGAACACGAAAAGACGTTCAAAAACAACGGTGTCCCCAACCTACCCCTGTGGTCCCAACCTTTTCCTATACATTCATGTGGGAAGAAGAAGTTGGGTCGGGAACATACCCTTATACACGAAAAGAGAAGGACCCCCGTTGGGGACACTGAGGTTGGGACCACGTCCCAGCAAGTGGCTGTCACAGAACAATAAAACGTTGTCCCAACCCCCTGTGAAGGTTGGGACAAGACGCCATGAGGTTGGGACAGGGGCCGCGCGACAGCCCTTCGCAGGCCAGGGATGTTCTCCTGGTCGATTTTGCTTGGGGACGCGGCTTTCGGCTGCTAAATTTTGGGTGACCAAAGCCGAAGGCCCACTCGAATTCGTGAGCCTTCAACATGAACGCACAAGACCAGATACTTCCCGACGCGCGCCCCGAACTTCACCGCGGCACGCAATCGATCCTCGCCCTCGACCTCGGCACCACCACCGGCTGGGCGGTCCGTGGCTTCGATGGCCTGATCACCAGCGGCACCGCCAGCTTCCGTCCGGGCCGCTACGATGGCGGCGGCATGCGCTACCTGCGCTTCACCAACTGGCTGACGGAACTCGACCGGCTGTCGGGTCCGATTGCGGCGATCTGGTTCGAAGAGGTCAGAGCCCACAGAGGCGTGGACGCGAGCCACGTCTATGGGGGTCTGCTTGGTGTTCTCACCAGCTGGGCTGAACTACGGGGAATCCCGTATGCCGGCACTCCGGTTGGCACCATCAAGCGTCACGCAACCGGTCGCGGCAATGCAAACAAGCAGGCCATGATCGACGCGGTGCGCGCCCGTGGGTTCTCGCCCGCGGATGACAACGAGGCCGACGCCATCGCCATCCTGCTCTGGGCCATCGAGACGCAGGGAGGGCTGGCATGACCGGGATGCAGTTCACACCGAAAGGCTATGGCGGTCACCGCCGTGATCCCGAGCAGGTCAGGCGCGATGGCTGGCATGAGCTGCACATGCTGGCGGTCTCGCTGGACGACCACCGGCTCACCTGGCCAGAGCGGGAACTCGTCCGCCAACTGGGCGAGAAGCTGTACGGCAAGCTTCCAGCCGTGAGGGAGGTGCGCAATGGCAGATGACTGGACCCGCGCCATGGTGGCGGACCGGCTGGACCTCGCGGCCGACGTCATGCGCGCCATGCCGCCGGTGCGCCCGCAGGGCTATGTCAGCGCCTGGCCCGAGTATGTGCACGGCTTTGCCGACAAGGTGGAGCAAGAGCCCGAGATGAAAAAGCCGCGGCCCTCGCCGCGGATGATCACGCAAGCCGACGAGGCGATGCTCTGGCTGCGCTGGCTCGACAAGGACATCGGTCAGATCCTCTGGGCGCGCGCCACCCGTGACAGCTGGAAGAAGATCTGCTGGCACCACGGGATCAGCCGGTCGGCGGCCAACCGGCGGCACGAGTACGGGCTGGCCGTGATTGTCTGGCGGCTCAATGGACGGCGGGTGCCGCGCAAGCGGTCGATGGAGTACGTGATCGAGCGGACGGCGTGACCATGCGGGGCGGTTGCACGACAGCCGCCCTGTCAACCCCGTTCGTGTCAGCGGGACAGTTTTCAGCGGGACACCAGTCGGCGTGACAAAAAAATTTTCCAGGGCTATATAAACGATATGATCGACAGAGCTGTGCCCGGACGGCGCGGCTCTTTTTCGTTTCAGGGGGGGGCGGCCATGAACGTCATCATCCGCGACCTCGACCAGACCCGCGTGCATTTCGAGGCCGCCGTCGCCCGGGTGGGAGAGCAGGGGGCAACGCGGGCCTTCAACCGCGCGCTCAACAGCGAAGGCGGCAAGGTCCGCACCCAGGTGCGCCGCGCCCTGCGCAAGCAGAC
>NZ_JAWLDS010000119.1:0-7931 GCF_041686535.1 Aquicoccus sp.
GCCTAGTCACCCCATGTGTAGCCGGCCCGTTCGTCTATCGGTTAGGACGCCAGGTTTTCAACCTGGAAAGAGGGGTTCGACTCCCCTACGGGCTGCCAACTCACTTTCATAAAGCATTGATTTGGCGTCGAAAATTGGCCTCCTTCAAAAGGCTATCCCCCAGAAAATCCCCCATCCCGGCACGGACCGACCCGGATTTCACCGGAACACGCTAACGACACATGCCCTTGCGTGACTCCATTTGTGCTTCCTCAACCCGCCTATGGTCGTCAGTGGCTGAGGCGTCGGGAGTTCGTGCATTCCGCCATCTCTCCCAGCGCCGCCGTTGCGCCGCCGCGATTCTGGCGCGGCCTTCTTCGGTCCTTGGCCCGGTCGAGCGCCCGCCGTGAAACTTGCAACGCGTCCGCCCCGGTTCGGATTTCGCGCGGCAGGGCGTGCCCTTCCGGGTCATGGCCCCGCAGGTCACGCGGCGATAGGCAATCCTCTTGCAAAGCCGTCGCGACATGCCGGGGGCGAAGGCGGTCAGCAAGTGAAACATCCCGTCCGGGTGTAAGACCCTACCACGCGCGCGCGTGTAGTAGTCGGAAAATTCGCCACCCGCCAAGCCCAGAGCCGCCATGATGCGTTTGATGGCATAGCCGTGCAGGTCGAGGTCCGGCTTGGCTTCCCAGTATCCCACGGCCTTGTGCGTGACGCCTGCAAGGCGCGCCAGCACCCTCTGGCCCAGTCCCTGTTCGAGCCGTGCCATGCGTAGGGCGTGTCCGGTCGCGCGCGGTCTATCCGTTTCTAAAATAGGGTCTATCGGAGTCCCCCGGTGCTGTGCCGGGATGCGGGATTGATTTTCATTTGATTTCGACAACCTCGAAAGAAATGGTCCCATGCCAGTCCCGCGGCGTAAAGCTGGCAACATTCGACCACCCCCCGGTTCAGGCACGAGCCTGGTTGAGGCGGAACAGGCGGGCGAGGATTTCGTCGTCGGTCAGCACTCCGACGCGCCAGTCGTCGCCCCATCCATAGGCCTCGGCCACCGCTTCATCCAAGGCGCTGTGCGTGTGGTCGAGCCATGCGTGGCGTGCGTTGTAGAGGTTGGTCACGGGTCCATAATCGCCAGATCGTATCCCTGTGATCCCACCGGCCCGAGTTGACCGGGCGATCTTGCCTGTTGAAATAAACTTGGATGTCACGATTGCGCATCCCACGACGCAGCATCGCCTTGATCAGGCCGATTTCTTCGTCCTTGCTTGATCTGCGCGGCATCGCCCCCCTTACTGCACCGCCGCCTCGATCATCGCAATTTCGTCGGGGGTCAGATCGTGCAGGCGGTAGATCGTCTGGTTGATCCGGGTCTCCAGCGTGGCGATCTCGGTCTCGGCGGTGGCGATCTCTTCTTGCAGGCGGATCACATCGGCCATGATGTGATCGTCCGCGCTTAGGGCCACCTTCTTCAATTCGGTTGCCAGCTTCTTGCCGGTCATGCGAGCGCTGACCTCGGTTCGGCTGGCCAGCACCTTCCATTGGGCGAGGATGAACGGGGCCTGTTCGGGGGGCGGAAAGATCCCTGTGACGGCGGGGATGCCGTCGATCAGGAAGCGCAGTTCGCCGCGTTTTATCTCTGCCGACAGGGGCACGCCGGGTTTGAGGTGTTCTTCCAGCGCGGCTTGGCGGGCCTCGACCTCGCGGGTGAGGCGGTCCTTGGCCCATTTGCGGCGGTCGGTGCCGATCAGGCGCTTGGGGGCGGCGTCTTTCAACTCATCAAGATCGGGCAGATCGGGGAACAGCCAGTCGTCCGGGCGCGGCCGGATGCGGACCGACCCCATGCGGCGAGCTATGTCGTCCAGAGCTTCTCGCAGTTGGTCATGCAATTCTTGCAGACGCTCAGCGTCTCGTGCCAGCGCCGCGCTGTCGTCGCCCTCCGCGACCGGGATCGGCAGATACTTGATGAACTGCTTGTTCGCCTCGAAATACCCGTTGTCCTTGGGCTTTGCTGTCTTGCGGAAGTAGAAGTCGCAGGGCTTGGCATTCAGCGCAGCCAAGGTCCCCCACAGGGACACACCCCGAGCGGGCATGATGCCGTTCACCCGGACATTGTTGATGTAGAAGGCTCCTTCACCATCAGCCGTGACTTGCATCCGATTGACGGTCTGCGTGACCATCAGCTTGGGTGCTTCCTGCTTGTCGAGGTTCTTTGGGTAGTTGTAAGCCCACCACCCGTCATCAAGGTCCATCTTGTTACTCTCGCGGGCGCGCAGCTCATCTTCATGTCCCGAGAGATAGGCCCAGGCATTCGGATACTGGGTCCGCAATGTGCTGGCCGGGATTAGGCTCGGACGATTGCCGCTCAGGCTGTAAGGGAACAGCAGATAGGTATCGGTCTGCGGGGTCAGATAGCGGCTGGCCTCCGCGCCGGACACCAGAGGCTTCATAATCTCGTCTTCGATCTCGACAACACGCCCGCGCTTGGCCCCTTTCGGCGGCTTTTCCTCGTAGCGGTTCGGCCCCAACCGTTTCAGGTGGTAGATATGATCTGCGCTGGTCTGGATGCCGACGAAGATGTTGCGCGAGACGGCAGGATCATCCAATCGCACCCCGTTGCCCGTCAGCTTGTCGATCAGATCGCGCTCACCCCCCGTCACCAGCAGCCAGCGCTCCCCGAAGGTCAACCGGTTATAGGGTAAGCGGATGTCCTCGGCCTCCCACGGGCTTTCGGCCACGACCCCGTTCGGGGCCTGCACCACGGCAACTTCGTCGTTCGGATGCTTCGAGAAGAACATAAGCGCGGTGTAGACCGTCACGTCATCGAAAATCTGATGCGAGCCGAAGTCGATCCAGCCCCATAGGTGACGGCCAGCTTCGATCACCCCGCGCAGCCCCGCGCCGTATTCGTTCATTTGCCAGACAGACGGGGCGATGTAGCCCAAGCGGCCATCGTCATTCAGAAGCTGGATGCCCTTTTCGATGAAGGGAAGGTAGAGGTCGAAATTCTTGGTTTGCGTGCTTTGATACCCCGCACCATTTTCTGGCGCACGCTTCAAGAACAAAGCCATGTCGGCATGGACCTTGCGGAATTCCTGAAGCTTCACATAGGGCGGGTTCCCGACTACGGCCCCCTTGCCGTCCTCAGGTCGCCATCGCGATCTTGCCGCACAAACCGCTCCGCTTGTGGCCTAACTTCACACATGACGTACAGAAACAACATCGTTCCCGCCGAGGTGCCGCGTGCATCGAACCGCCAGCAGTACGACGCAAGCATGACGTCTCTCATCCTTTCATACGCCGAAGCCGGCATGTTCCCGGAGGAGTGGTGCTGCGAACTGGGCATCACGATGCGGACGCTCTACGCTTGGGCGAAGAAATACCCGGATTTCGCGGACGCGCTGGAGGCAGCCTGGCATCTGCTCCATGCCTACTGGGCGCGCCTTCTGCGCGAGAACATTTGCAACCCCGGGCTCCGTCAGACCGCTGTGCTCAAGGTTATGGCGAAGCGTTTTCCGGCGACGTGGGGCACCGAACCTCGGAATACGCTGGAGCATCTTCTCAAAGCCACAGGCAGACGGGATTATCCCGAAGGGCACTCCGACGACATGGCCTCCAGGGCTGTAAGGGCGATGACGGACGAAGAACTCGAGCAGCGCCGCGTCGTTCTGGAGAGGCGCCTCGGGATTTCAAGGGAGACCTCATTCGAGTAGTCCGGCCTGCGATCCGCCATCGCATAGCAGCGCAGCAGCAATGATGTGGGGCTCTTGAATAGCCTTGAACGCGACCATGCGCTATGCCATCGGCTGAACCTGCGGCTTGGACAGCAGCGCCCGCAAATCGTCGGGAGCGGATGGCGAAGTTCGAGGTGTCTCCAGCATGGCTGGATGTATACCCTTCGCGAACGCGCCCCGAACGAAGTCCTTCTGATACGTCGCCAGCCGGAGCTTCTTCCCAGCCGTGCTGCCCTCGGGGACCACCAGCCGGGGAAGGAAAGCGCCATGACGCGCGCCTGCTATCTGGCGAGCACGCGCGTCATGGCGCTTGGTATACCGCCCCTGGCATGATTTTACGCCGCCACGTGGCCGGTTTTTACTCCGCAGTTGACAATTGAGGCTGCATCGGCCATCGATACGTGCCCCATGCTTACCGGCGATCGTCGGGGCGTTAGGTTGCATCGCTTTGGAGTTGGAGTGTCTTCGGTCATTCGTAATATCGCGCCTTTCCGTGAGGCACGCATAATTATCGGCTATATCTTTTTAGTCTTGACAGCGCTGATGGTGCCTCGCGCGTGTCCCGCCGCAGATTTCAAGATAACAAGTGATGATGCCGGGTTGGTCTCGGGACCACTGTTCGAACCGGCCGTTCAGATCGTAATGGACGGTGAAATCTTTAAGGGAGATGCGAATAAGCTTTCGAGCATAATCGAAAAAATAAATAGTGAGGGTAGATATATTACGCTTATGCGACTGAAGTCCATTGGAGGCAATTTTTATGAAGGACTAAAAATCGGTCGATTGGTCCGCAAGCACCGGCTTGCAACCTATGCCTCGTTTGATGGAAGTCACAACCAATCTTGTGCATCAGCTTGTGCGTATGTCTGGTTATCGGGTGCGCACCGCATCGGCGGTGTGTCTGTTCACCGAAGTTATCTTGAAAGCGATCGTTTCGGTGAATGGGAGAAGGCCATGCCGGAAGCCCGACAGGCATTGGAGAAGTTTTTGTCGGAGCTTGAGGTGCCTGCCTCCATCATAAATTTGATAAAATCTACACCTGCTTCTGAGGCGCGACTGTTAACCGCGAAGAATGATAACCTAGAGTTTCAACCATTCATCTTTGACTTCTTGGAGAGAAAGTGTGGGCGATTTTATAAGTCTGGTGACTGGTATGATTGCGCCATCTGCGAGATTAAAAGATTGCAGTTTTTTGCTCAAGTTCAAGGCAGCATAGAGACATATTTAGCGAGATATGATTGTAGAGTAGGATTCTTTCGCCCGACTGCACCAGCTAGCATGTTACAGCAATCCGCTGTCGAGCCGAGCTTACCTGTTATTTCAAGGTGATTTGCACAAGATGACTGGCGGCTGGCGTTGTTGCATAAGTCTGACGACGGGGGATTCACTTCGCGAATCCATGCGGTTACACGGGCTGGATGAGCAAGCCATCTCCCGCCCGCTTTCGCACGACGAATTGGTCCAGTTACAACGCGTCGCTGCGCAAGCGGGGGTCGCTGCTGATCCGGGTCGACAAGGACATGACATGGCGCGCGCCGCGTGACAGGCGGCCCGGACGGCCAGCGGTCTTTTCCGATTTGGCAATCCAGTTTTGTCTTTCTATCAAGGTGCTGTTCAAGCTGCCGTTGCGCCAGACCGCCGGGATGGTGGCGAGCCTGCTGCGGCTGGCGGGGCTGGACTGGCCCGTGCCGGACTTCTCTACCCTGTGTCGGCGGCAAAAGACCCTGGCCGTTCAGGTTCCCTATCGCCGCGCTGACGGGCCGCTGAACCTGCTGGTGGACAGCACCGGCATCAAGTTCCTCGGCGATGGCGAATGGCAGGCCCGGAAGGACGGGGTGCAAGGCCGCCGCCAATGGCGCAAGGTTCATCTGGCCATGGACCCGGCCACATCCGACATCCGCGCCGTGGAATTCACGCCCAGCCGAGATGGCGACAGTCCCGTGCTACCGGACCTCCTTGGGCAGATCCCGGAAGACGAGCAGATCGGCACCGTCACCGCCGACGGCGCCCACGACACGCGCCGCTGCCACAAGGCTATCATCGCGCGTGGCGCCACCCCGATCATCCCGATCCGCAGGAATGGACGTCTGTGGAAGGGACACTGCCCTGCAGCACGCGCCAGAAACGAGACATTGCGCGCCACACGCCAAAACAGTCGGGCGTTCTGGAAACGCTGGACCTGGTACCACGCACGAAGCCGGATCGAGGCGAAGATGCGCTGCCTGAAAGCCTTCGGCGAGCGCATCGCCGCGAGAGACCCCGACCGCCAGACCGCCGAAATCCACATCCGCATCGCCCTCATGAACCGCTTCTCGGCCCTCGGCACCGCCGAGATCGTCCGCGTTGCATGATGTCAGTGTGGAAAGGGGCACTCACGCCTCAGGCCTGAGTTCTGCAACAATGCCGGTGTGGGTTTATCGCTCATCCTGACGCCCCCAGCGCGACCACATTGCCGCCTTGCACCGCTTCGCCGCAAAGGAAGGAAGCCCATGCCACCATCATGTCGCGCCGCCGTTCTAGCATGTCCGAGCGTTGATAGGCGCGTTCCACCTCCGAGCCGACAACGTGCGCGAGCGCGATTTCAGCCATGTCGCGCGGGAAGCCCTTTTCAGCCGCCCATTGGCGGAAGGTCGAGCGCAGCCCGTGCGGCACTGCGGGGCGCTTTGTGGTCGAGTCGAGATATCCCTTGCCGCCCGCCTTAACCTGAGCGTCCTGCATCCGCCGCATGACGGCGCTAACGCTCATGTCCGAAAGCACGCCACCGCGCGGCGCGAAGAACACATATGGCGCGCCATCCAGGCGCGGCAGGGTTTCCAGCAGCGCCACGGCCTCGGGCGGAAGCGGCACGCGATGCGGTTTGCCCCCGGCGGGAATTTTCGCGGCCTTCCGGCCCGGTTGGATTGTCCACATGCCCGTGCGAAGGTCGAATTCATCCCAAGTCGCAAAGCGCACCGCTCCCGAACGCGCGGCGGTCAGCGTCAGGAATTGAAGCGCCCGCGCCGCCATGCCTTCGCGCTGGGCAAGGTCGGCCCACCAGCGCGACACGTCGCCCAGCGCGACGGCGGGATGATGCACGACCTGCGCCACCTTGCCGGGGGCCGGCAGCAGTTCCTTGAGGTTGCCGCGCCACGCCGCCGGGTTGTCGCCTTCGCGGTGCCCTGCCACGGTCGCCCATGTCAAAACCGCCTCCACGCGCCCGCGTAGTTTCTTCGCCGTAACGGTGCGTTCGCGCCAATGCGGGTCGAGCATCGCCAGCACGTCCCGCGTGCCTATGTCGCGCACCAGCTTTTCGCCCAAGGCGGGAAGCGCCAGCCGTTCGAGCGACGAAAGCCATTGCTTGCGGTGCTTTTCGCTTTTGAATTCGCCTAGCTTCGCCTCGGCATAGGCGGTGACACATTCGGCGAAGGTCAGGGGCCGAACCTTCGCGGCCCGCCTTTCTGCCAGCGGGTCAGCCCCGAGCATCGCCGCGCCCTTATTTTCTAGCGCAAGCTTTCGCGCGGCTGCCAGCGACACCGCGGGCGGGCTGCCCAGCCCAATTTCCTGCCGCTTGCCGCGAATGGTGACACGCTGCACCCATTGGCGCGAGCCGCTAGGCCACACCCGAAGGAAAAGCCCTGTGCCGCCGCCGTCATGGTATTTGCCCGGTTCGGTGATGGTATCGACACGCCGCGCCGTCAGCCTGCCCCGTTGCCCCGCCTCCCCCATTTTATCCCCCTACATGACATGGATTGCACCGGACTATGCCGGAATGCGCTACACAAGGGAAGGTGTTATGCCCCTTTTATTTATGGACTTTTGGGGCCTCTGCCGGAAAGTGGCGGAACCGACTATGGCGGCCCTACGGGCTGCCATTACGCTCTATAAGCTGTTGTAAATAAACATTTTTCATACAGACAAGCGCCCGCCGCACCCCTTGAACCTGCCCTCAGAAACTTACTGCGACGCATGGCGTTGAAACGCCGTGAAAGGTTCCTGTCTTTCGTCAACGACTCGATTGTGCCAAACTGCACCATCAGCAGAGAAGGCACGACGCCATGACGCTCAACAAGTTCCGCCGATTCTTCTACATGCTCTCGCGGTATCTTGGCGATGCTCAAGCGGTCACGTCCAAGCGCAAAGGCTCTGTATCCCGCCGCGTCGGTCGCAGGATCGCAGGACGCATCACCGGCAAAGGGCTTGGAAAGCTGTTTCAGTGAATGAGCGTTTACCAGAACCTATCGTTGA
>NZ_JAWLDS010000120.1:0-7304 GCF_041686535.1 Aquicoccus sp.
CTTGTCTTGTCGCGTCTTTTGCCACATCCCGGAAAGCAAGCGCGGAGCGGAGAAAAACCGGATGCCCGGAATCCAAAGTAACGGCTGAAAAGCTTTTACTGTCGCTTCTAAGAGCGGACGCGCTGAGATTTCGCGTTTCGGGGCAGTGACCTTCGGGCGCTTTCGAGATCGAGCGATGACGCGCAGCGGACGTGCTGCGCTGACTCGCACCGAAGAGCCGAATCCAGCGCCTGACGAGCGACCTCTGGCCGGGACAAGACTGGCCGGGGCAAGAGTAATCCGGATCGACTAAACATGGCACCCCGACCTGCGCCACGGTCCACTGACCTGCTGGTCGAAGGCCATGTTCCCCTCTACGGAGATCTGCAGGCTGATGTCGGAGCTTCCCGATGGGGGGGGCGGCCTTGTGGCACCGGACCTGCCTATGGCTCGCCTTGCATAGGACCGCTGGACTGGCGCGAGGCCTACACCGTGTTTTTTGTCCGTCACGACGGCAGCACCGAGGTTTTTACCAGCTACGACGCGGCGTGGGCGAGGCGGACCGATCGACCTGCCATTCAGTCCTGCCGCGGGCGACCTGAACCGCAACAGGCGCTGAGGCCTCAGTCCGGGTGGATGTCCCGCCGTGTGCAGCCGGCATCGAGCACAACGGCCACCCAGTTCACGTCCGCTTTCATGCCCCGCTCTGCCAGCCAGGCCTCCTGAAGCCGGTAGGCGGGCAGTGCCTGCGCGGCGGGGTAATACCAGTGGTGCGGCGCTTGGCGGTGATGGACCAGTTCGTGAAGCAGGACACTCACGTCCTCGGGGTCGCGCGGGTCCCAAGGCTTGACCAACAGGATCTCTGCGCGATCGGGGTCGTAAAGACCGCGGAGGCGGCCGCGCTGAAAGCTTCCGGTCGCACCCTGGCGGGCGTGGGCCTCGACCGGGCTGACCAAACGGATCTTAGGAGGCGCGTCACCTTGCCACCACTCGGCGTTCTCGTCCAGCCAGTCGTCGAGGCCCGCCACGCGGTCGTGCAGACCCGCGCCCTGGCGCCAATGGGTAGCAAGCTCGAAATCCTTGGCGATTTCGGCCCGCGGCACCGTCGGGCACAAGGTAATGAGAGCAGTGGCGAGCACCACAGCGGCAGGCATGCCGGGCATGGGAACCTCCGATTGCGGACTTTGTGATCTGATGCCCCGATGCTACACGTCGGACGATCAAAACCGCCCAACCTTGCAAACTTTAATCGGTATTTGCAATACGGATTAAAGGAGGCTATGTTATTGAGCGAAAATTCAGTTAGCAAGGAGTGAACCCGATGACACTGTCCGAAGTATTTCTGTGGCCCGGAACGAAAGCGTGCGAGCGTCTGGGGGTGGACCCCGAGGGAGAGGCAGGTCTTATCCGCTGGATGGTCAACACGCTGGTCTATCTGGTGATCAGCCTGATTATTGTCTGGATGATCGTGGTGTGAGCAGGCGGGCAGCGTATTGCTGTTACAGAAGTGTGCTGAGAAGGCTCCTCAATCCGAAAATGTGTTATGATGCCTGCTCACGCCCGGTGATCGCACCATAGGGCATGTGCGGATCGATCCACGAGCGAAAGATCGGGCGCTTCTGACACGACCCGTTCTTGCTGTGAACATGCCAAGGTGACCAGTCGTTACCTCGGGTTTGATTCGACGCGATCCTGGGCCCGGATCCGGACTTGACATGTCTCAAGACCATCAGTTCGGATCTCACCTATTCTCGGCCCATGTGCCCCGGACAAAGAGATCAAAGATGACAGTCCTAATCGTCTATGCGACCGAAGAAGGCCAGACTGCAAGGATCGCGCGCTTTGTCGAGGCCGACCTGCGCAAGGCCATTTACGCAACGCGCGTCGTTGATGCGATGGACGAAAAAATGGAAATCAGCTTCGATGGTGTCGATACCGTGATCCTCGCCGCGCCAGTGCATGAACGCCGACATCCCAAACCGTTCGAGAAGTTCCTGGCAACCCACCGCGATGCGCTCGGTTGCCGTCGCACGCTCCTGCTTTCGGTCAGCTTGTCCGCAGCGTTCCCGGAAGGCCTGGAAGAGGCCGAGGACTATCTGCTGGAGATGAAGATGCGCACCCGTTTTACGCCTGATGCCGAGGCTCTGGTCGCCGGGGCCGTGCGGATTTCGGAATACGATTATTTCGCGTCGCAAGTGGTTCGCCATGTCGTCTTGCGCGATAGGGACTTTGACCCGACCAAGGGTGAACATGAATTCACCGATTGGGACGCCCTCAGGGAAACTTTGTCTGCTTTTCTTCCCACACGCACGACGAAACAGGAAACCTGAGACGTACATGGCCCGGTAAGCCGCGCGCCTGTCCCTGTTGATGTGCTGCCTGGAAACGCGGTAGACTCTCAAAAAAGAGGACAGTGCAGTGTACATTATCACCAGCAGGCGTTTGTCTTGACCCCGTGCGACGTTCGGGATATCGCAAGAAATTCTTTTCTTCTGCGTGGCTTGCCGGACGACGTGGCGAACGGCGTGTTGGCGGACGCATCGCCGCGAGAAACGGATCGCGGCGACACGATCTTTCTTCAGGGGGAAACGGCAAGGGTGATCCATGTCGTCATCGACGGTTGGGTCAAGCTGTACCGCGTCGCGGCAAACGGGAACGAGGCGATTGTCAACGTTTTCACCCGCCGCCACAGCTTTGGCGAGGCCGTAGCATTGCGCGGGCTGCCGTACCCCGTGTCGGCCGAAGCTGTGTCCGCTTGCACCCTGCTCGTGATTCCCGCCCGCAGCCTTGTGGATATGCTGCGCCGGGAACCGGAATTGGCGCTGGCAATCCTTTCCTCGACATTTCGACACCTTAACGAGCTTGTTGGGCAGGTTGAGCAGATCAAGTCGCAAACCGGCGCACAGCGACTGGCCGGCTTTCTGGTGCGCCTTTGTGATCGTGAGGAAGGCACCTGCATCGTGACATTGCCCTATGACAAGGCGGTGATCGCCGGGCGTCTGGGGATGAAACCCGAGAGCTTGTCGCGGGCCTTTTCCAGGCTCAGGCAGGTCGGCGTGCATGTGGCGCGCCACCATGCGCGGATCGACGACGTGACCGCGCTCTGTGAATTCGCCGCTGAAGACCCCGCCAACGCATGGAGTAAGTTACCTTGAAAAAGCTGACAAATGTGCTCTCGGCAATCGACAATGCAAATGCGCATGACCCTGACACGCGCGAGAGGAAAAGGTGTCGCGACGCGTCCGGAGGGGCGTGCACATGTCCCTGCCGCGAAAAGCCCTTGCCGGCCGGAACGGCGTCCGGGTCAGATCATGCCGCAAGCGGTGGGGGTCGAGACGGCCCGGACCCCGACAGCGCGATTTGCGGGGCTTGGGGCGATCTCATTATCTGCCGTCGGGATCGTGGTTGACCGCGTCCGACGCCTTATGGTCGTCGCGGTCGCCTCCCTTGTCCCGCGGATCATCGGCATCGGATTGGCCGTCAAGCGTGATCACGCGCCACGCGTTCCCCTCTGGGTCGTCGAACTGGTTCGCGCGCAGGGCCCAGAGGAAGGCGCAAAGCCCCACGAACCCCATGCCGAGCGACAGCGGGATCAGGATCGACAGGGAACTCATCGCGCCGCCTCGCCAAGCGCGCGCCAGGCATGCCAGGTGCCATGGCCCAGCACCGGAAAGATCACCACAAGTGCCAACAGCCCCGTCACCGCCGACAGCGCGATACCGGCGGCGACGATGGCGCCCCAGGCGAGACAGGGTGCAAGGTTGCGGACCGTCGTCGCAAAGCTGACGCCGAGGGCCGTCAGCGCGTCGCCCCGTTCGACCAGCAGCATCGGAACCGAAAAGAGGCTGAGCGAAAAGGCGAAGGCGGCGAACAGCCCGCCCACCAGCGTGCCGGTGATCAGCAATCCCCAGCCGCGCGCCGTGACGAACACGTTCGACAGCGCGTCCCCCGCCGCGGGGATCGGCCCGAGCCCGAAGAACAGCGCGTAAAGCAGATCCGCGGCGCGCAACCAGAACAGCACCAGCAGGCCAAGCAGAAGCCCGGCAAAGGCCAGCTGCGTCACCGAGGCCGGCCGCACGAGGATCATGTCGCGCAGCGTGGCGGTCTCGCCGCGCTCGAGCCGGCGGCTTTTCTGGTAGAGGCCGATAGCGAGGAACGGCCCGACGATCAGGAAACCCGACAGCGCCGGTAGCGCCAGGTAGAGCAACCCCGCCGCGGCCAGGCCGCCGAGCACGGCGTAGGACAGAAGCGTCAGAAAGACCCCGTAGGCGAGGCTGGGCCCCGGCGCGGCGCGCAGGTCGCGCCAGCCGGCGGCGAGCCAGTCGAGCGCGGCGCGCGGCGGCAGATCGCGCGCCAGTCTGGACACGGGGCGCTGCGGCGGGCGGATAGTGGGAAGCGGCTCCAACATTGATCGTCCCTTTCAGCAGGCGGGTTTGGCCGCTACCGCGACATCCTTGACCGCGACGCAATCGGGTTGCGACCCGATCGCGGCGACCAGAAGCTGCGCATTCGCGGCCAGCACCAGCGCGACCGCAGCCAACGCCGCGCCGATGGCAAGGCGTTTCTGGGTCGCGCGCGTCATTCGTCGCCACCGTTACCCTCTGCCGGCAGCCGCGAGACGTGAAGCGCCAGCAGGTTGATCTCGGGATCGCGCAACCGGTCGGACCAGTGGGGCATCACCCCCTGACGTCCGTCGCGAAGCGTATGAATCACCGATGCGGGGCTCTGGCCGTAGATCACCGCGTCATCGGTCAAGGCGGGCGCGCCATTCATCATCCCGCCCGCGCCCCCCTCGCCGTGGCAGGCGGTGCAGTTCTCTGCAAAGAGCGTGGCGCCCGCGCTGTCGTCGGCGGCGTTGCCTTCGGGCAGCGCCGCGACATAGCCGGCAACATCCCGGAGCTGAGATCTCTCCATCCAGTCGAAGGCCGGCATCTGGGCGATCCGGGTGTCGGGATGCCGGGCGTTGATGCCCACCTGCAGCGTCGTGGCGATGGTCGCCGGATCGCCGCCCCAAAGCCAGTGCGTATCGTTCAGCACCGGAAACCCCGGCCCGCCGCCGCCCTCGTCGCCGTGACACATCGCGCAGTTGTCGCGGTAGAGGCGGTCCGCGGCGGGCATGGCGCGCGCCATCAGGGCGTCATCGCCCTGCAATGCCGCGTAGTCGGGATCGTCGAAGCGCGAGAGCCAGTCGTCGCGCATCTCGGCGACGGATTGCACGCCCTCGGCCGCCATCTCGCCCTGATCGAGTTTGAGCAGCCCGCGGGTGTAATCACGCCCGTAAGGCCAGGCGGGCAGCAGCACCCAGGCGATCACGGAATAGAGGAATGTCGCGACCAGGATCCACAGCACGAACCGCGGAAAGGGCGTGTTCAACTCCTTGATGCCGCCCCACTCGTGTCCGGTGGTGTCATAGCCGGTGACCGGGTCGATCTCGCGGTTGCCGGTATGCGGGTCGGCGCCCGGGAATTCCTTGGGATCCGTGGTCATTGCCGCGCCTCCGCGGCGCTGTCGGCCTCGTCGGTGTCCGGCAGGATCGAGCGCGCGATGCGTTCCTGTTCTGCGCGACGGCGCGGGTTGTAGGCGCGGATCAGCACGATCAGCATGAAGCCGCCCATCCAGATCGGGCCGAAGACCTTGGCGATCAGCACGAGGGTGTCATGGGTCATTGCGTCTCCTCCGCCATGATCCGGTGGGCCGCATCGGTCAGCGTGCCGAGCGATTGCAGATAGGCGACGACCGCGTCCATCTCGGTCAGGCGGTCGGGATCGCCGTCGAAGGCGCGTACCGCCACGTCCTCGCCGTAGCGCGCGCGCACGGCGTCCGCGCCATCCGAGTCCGGCCGGCTTTGTGCCAATGCGTCGGCCCGGGCGTTCTCGATCATGGCGTCGTCATAGGGCACGCCCAGCCGGGCCAGCGTCGACAGGTTGGCTTGCATCATGTCGGTCTCCATGGGCCGGGTCAGCCACGGATAGGCCGGCATGATCGAGACCGGCACGACGCTGCGCGGGTCGATCAGGTGCTGCACGTGCCAGTCGTCGGAATATTTCTCGCCGACGCGGGCGAGGTCGGGACCGGTGCGTTTCGACCCCCAGAGCATCGGGTGGTCATAGGCGCTCTCGGCCGCAAGCGAATAGGGGCCGTAGCGGTCGATCTCGTCGGCGAGGCTGCGCACCATCTGGCTGTGGCAGGCATAGCAGCCTTCGCGGATGTAGATCTCGCGGCCCGCAAGCTCCAGCGGGGTATGGGGGCGCAGGTCGTCGGGGATCTCGACGGTCTCGTCGATGGTAAACAGCGGCGCGATCTCCACGAGACCGCCGATCGAGGCGACGCCGATGATCGCACCGACCAGCCCCATCGAGAGCTTTTCGAGATTGTAATGCAGCTTCAGCATCGGCTCACTCCGCCGGTTGCGCGGCCAATGGCCGGTCGGTGGCATCGACGACGGATCCCGTGGCACGCATCGTGGCCCGGCAATTGAGCGCGCACAGCACCGCGCCCGCCAGGAAAAGCCCCCCGCCGAGGGTGCGGAAGGCGTAATAGGGCAGCATCGCCTCGACCGACTCGATGAAGCTGTAGGACAGCGCGCCGCCCTCGTCATAGGCGCGCCACATCAGCCCCTGCGTGATGCCGGCGTTCCACAGCGACACGACGTAGATGAGCGTGCCCGCGATCGCGAGCCAGAAATGCCATTCCACCGCTTTGGGCCAGGCCATCTCGGCATGCCCCCACAGCTTCGGGACCAGCGTGTAGATCGCGCCGAAGACGATCATCGCCACCCATCCCAGCGTGCCGGAATGTACGTGCCCGACGGTCCAGTCGGTGTAATGCGACAGCGAGTTCACCGGCCGGATCGCCAGGAACGACCCCTCGAAGGTTGAAAGCCCGTAGAACACGGCGGCCACGAACATGAAGCGTAGCGTGGCGTCGTCGCGCACCTTGTCCCACGCGCCGTTCAGCGTGGCGATGGCGTTGCCCGCCGAGGCCCACGAGGGCACCAGCAGCATGACCGAGAAGGTCATGCCCAGCACCTGCGTCCAGTAGGGCAGGGCGGTGTAATGCAGGTGATGCGATCCCGCCCACATGTAGAAGAACACGATCCCCCAGAAGCTGAGGATCGACAGCCGGTAGGACCAGATCGGGCGCTGCGCGCGCACCGGCAGGAAGTAGTAGAGCATCCCCAGGAACCCGGCGGTCAGGAAGAACGCCACGGCGTTGTGCCCGTACCACCACTGGACCATCGCGTCCTGCACGCCCGACCAGATGGTGAAGCTTTCGCCCGAGCCCAGGCTGACCGGCAGCGCCAGGTTGTTGACGATGTGCAGCAT
>NZ_JAWLDS010000121.1:0-7220 GCF_041686535.1 Aquicoccus sp.
GAAAGGGATATCTGCCTCACTGATTTCGCATCCTGTGTCAGCTCTGTGCTGCAAGCAGTCAAAGCAAGAACACCCATGGACAGCGCGACAAAACGCATAGCCATTCTCCTCTTAAGCATCTGATCGGGCTGTCACATAAACGCACGAACGCCCGCTGGCTGCAAGCGAACGTGTGCAGACCAGGCAGTTTGCTTTTGCAATAGGGTCTGGCGAGCCAAATGTTATGCCTGCGAGGAGGCTAAAGTAGCCGCATATTGAATTAGGCACGAAGGGCAAGTTCGGGGCTTGAAACCGTCATCCGCATTCAGACGGATTCAACACAGTTACCGAATCTTTCGATGTTAAGGGACCCGCAAGATCAACCATGAATTTCGGAGCCTCCTCCAACCAAATGCCCCTGCCCAGACCCGTTTCAAATCGACCCGGCGGACCACCCGGACCGAAGCACTCGTTGGACCCATGGGCGCAGCGGCGCATTGCGCGCCCATTGGAGCCCGACCCCCTCCCGCCGTCCGCCCCATTAACCTTTCCACGGTTAACAAAGGGTTGATTCCCCCGGCAGCCGGGCGGCAGCCGGGAGTCATACGCATATCACCCCCCGTTTTCTGGGCCATGATTCGAGTGTTAACCGCCCCCCGGCGGCAGCGAATAGGTGAGTGATGCACGCGCCACCGGCGCCGCCTCGCCTTCCGAGAAGATCAGCACATCGCCCACCGCCAGCACCCGCCCGAGCTTGAGCAAACGGCACTGCGCAATGAGGTCAGCCCCCGCCGCGGGCTTGCGCATGAAGTCGATCGTGGCATTGGTCGTCACCGCCAGCGCCTTGCGCCCCACCATGGCCAGCGTGATCGCGTAAACCGCGCAATCTGCTAGAGAAAACATGCTCGGCCCCGACACCGTGCCACCCGGCCGCAGGTGCCGATCTGCCACCTTGAGCCGCAGATCGACCTCCATCTCGGCCAGCCGGTCCACCGCGAAATCGCTCCGCACCTGTGGAAAGACCTCCTCGAGATAGGCCATCAGTTCCTCGGCATTCATTTGCAACGGCATCTCTTCCCTCCTCGCCCATTCCGCCTTAGGATTGCCGTCAAACAGAGGGGAGAACAAGATGGCTCTGCTGGAACGCAACGACACCGGCACCGTGGCACGGCTGCACCTCAACGACCCAAGCCGCCTCAACGCCCTGTCCGACGAGATGCTCGCCGCGCTGCAATTGCAATTCGACGCGCTCAAGGAGGACAGCTCGATCCGCGCCGTGGTTATCTCGGGCGCGGGCAAGGCATTCTGCGCTGGCCATGACCTCAAGCAGATGCAGCAGGGCCGCCAGGCCGAGGACGGCGGGCGCGCCTATTTCAAGGATCTCTTCGACCGCTGCACCCGCGTGATGATGAGCATTCGCGAAATGCCCCAGCCCGTCATCGCCATGCCCCACGGCATCGCCACTGCCGCGGGCTGCCAGCTGGTCGCCTCCTGCGACATGGCCGTGGCCGCCCAGGGCACGCGATTTGGCGTCAACGGTGTGAATATCGGGCTGTTCTGCTCGACCCCGATGGTGGCGCTCTCGCGCAACGTGCCGCGCAAGCAGGCGTTCGAAATGCTCACCACCGGTGAGTTCATCGACACCGACCGGGCCCTTGCCATCGGCTTGATCAACCGCGTCGCTTCCCCCGACGCGCTCGAGACCGAGACCCTGGCACTGGCCGAAACCGTCGCATCCAAGCTTTCGGCGGCCGTCACGATCGGCAAGCGCGCGTTCTACGACCAACTCGAAATGACCCTGGAAGGGGCCTACACCCACACCGGTGCCGTAATGGTCGAGAACATGCTCTTGCGTGATACCAACGAAGGCATCTCCGCCTTCATCGAAAAGCGTCCGCCAGACTGGCAAAGCTGATTCGCAAGGCAATCGCGTCGCTCGCGCTGATTGTTTCCAGAATACTGCCCAATTTTTTCCATATTCATCATTGTTCTCCTTTATTCAAGGATGTTAACGAAGATTCAACCACGGGCATGAACGATATGATTGCCGTCATGCGCAAGTGGGTCACCGTCGGCACCCCGTCTCTCCAGGCCTCTCTCTCAGGCCGCCGAACTTCTGGAACCGGTGACCCACGCGGTCCTTCCCGATCTCCCGATTTCAACCGTTCTCTCGGGATGCGATCTGTTTGACGATCCTGCCCAAGCGGGTCGAACCGATTTCGGACGACCACCACCGGCAAGACACCATGATCGGCTACGCCTCAACCGGCCCTTTCCAAAGCCGGGCCGATAGCCTACATCGTGCGACATGACAGAAACGCTGAATATCATTGGCGGCGGGCTCGCAGGCTCCGAGGCCGCATGGCAGGCCGCACGCATGGGCGTGCCCGTCATCATCCATGAAATGCGCCCCGAGGTTGCGACCTTCGCTCACAGAACCGGCGATCTGGCGGAAATGGTCTGTTCGAATTCGTTCCGTTCGGATGACAGTGATCAGAATGCCGTGGGCCTCCTGCATTGGGAAATGCGACGGGCAGATGGGCTCATCATGGCCATGGCCGACCGTCACCGACTACCCGCAGGCGGTGCGCTGGCCGTCGATCGTGACCCTTTTGCCCGATCGGTGACCAACGCCTTGCTCGATCATCCACTGATTGCGCTGAACACCGGCGAGATCACTGCCCTGCCCGATCATGGCCTCTGGATCATTGCCACCGGGCCGCTCACATCCTCCGCACTTGGCGCCGCGATCCAGGCCGAAACCGGGGCAGACCGGCTGGCCTTTTTCGATGCCATTGCCCCCATCGTCTATGCCGATAGCATCGACATGAACGTGGCCTGGCTTCAATCACGCTATGACAAGGGCGAGACAGAGGCGGAACAGAAGGCCTATCTCAACTGTCCGATGAACCGCGATCAATACGAGGCTTTCATCGACGCTCTCCTGGCCGCCGACAAGACCGAGTTTCACCCGGGCGAAACGGCCGGTTATTTCGACGGCTGCCTGCCGATCGAGGTCATGGCGGAACGTGGTCGCGAAACCCTGCGCCATGGCCCGATGAAACCGGTGGGGCTCACCAACGCGCACAAGCCGGATGAAAAGCCCCATGCGGTGGTACAACTGCGCAGGGACAACGCGTTGGGCACGCTTTACAATATCGTGGGCTTCCAAACGAAAATGAAGTATGGCGCGCAAGCATCTGTTTTCAAAATGATTCCAGGGCTTGAAAATGCCAGCTTCGCACGCCTTGGCGGCATCCATCGCAACACGTTCATAAACTCACCCACGTTGCTGGACGAGCGGATGCGCCTGCGCTCGAAACCGCATATCCGCTTTGCAGGTCAGGTCACCGGGGTCGAGGGTTATGTCGAATCGGCCGCCATGGGCCTTCTCGCTGGGCGCATGGCCGCCAGCGAGATACTCGGCCGCGACCTGCCCCCGCCACCGCCGACAACAGCCACAGGTGCCCTGATCACCCACATCACCGGTGGCGCCGACGCGAAGACCTTTCAGCCGATGAACGTCAATTTCGGCCTCTTTCCCCCTGTCGAGGGCCTCAAGGGCGGGCGGCGCGGGCGCAAGGACCGATACCAGGCCTATACCGGCCGCGCCAAGACAGACTGGCAGGAGTGGCTCAGTCACTGCGTGCTGGACGCGGCGTGATCCGACCGCTTATACTCGCCGCATGTCCAAGGAATTTCTCGACAAGGTCTATGAACTGACCGAAGGCGGCGACAGCCGCGCACTCTATGCCGAATGGGCCGAAACCTACGAGGCCGAACTGACTGCCAACGGGTATGCGACACCCGCGCGCATCGCCGACGCGCTCGCAAGGTTTGCAAACGACAAGTCGGCGCCGCTGCTCGATTACGGATGTGGCACGGGCATGTCCGGCCTCGCGCTCCAGAACGCCGGGTTCACGGTGATCGACGGCATCGACGTGACCGCGGAAATGCTGGCCATCGCGCGGCAGAAATCGGCCTACCGGAACCTTGTCCTGGCCGACCCGGCACAGCCCGCACCGGTGACGCCCGGCGCCTATTCGATGATCACCGCCATCGGGGTCATTGGCATCGGCGCGGCGCCGCTTTCGCTTTTCGACGAGTTGATGAGGGCATTGCCGCGCCACGGGCTTTTCGCCTTTTCCTTCAATGACCACTCGCTTGAACAGCCCGAGTATGAGGCCAAGATCATGGAGTGGACCGATGGTGGCGCCTCGCGCTTGCTGTGCCGGGAGCATGGCGACCACATCCCGGGACAAGACCTTAAGTCCAACATATACATTCTTGAAAAAGCGTGATTTTCCGGACCCGCTTTGCACCATCTCCAACCGGTCCCCTGCATCTGGGCCACGCCTACTCGGCCATGCTCGCCCAAGATCTGGCGCAGCGGGCTGGAGGTGAGTGCCTGCTCAGGGTCGAAGATATCGACCAAAGTCGTTCACGCCCCGAATGGGAAGCGCAGATATACGACGATCTTGAATGGCTGGGCCTGACATGGCCGCAACCGGTCATGCGCCAATCCGACCGGCTGGACAGTTATCGCGCGACCCTCGCGCATCTCTGGTCGCGCGGGTTGCTCTATCCATGCAGCTGCAAACGGCGCGACATCGCCGCCGCGACCAGTGCGCCGCAGGAAGGTGGCGCCCCTCTGATCGGGCCTGACGGAATGGTCTATCCCGGTACGTGCCGACCAGGTCACCCGCCTTCGGGTCCACGACCTGATGCCGCGCTGCGCCTCGACATGGCCCGCGCCACGGCGCTGCTTGCCGCCCAACCAATGCGCCCGCCGCTCGCCTTTCGCGAAGAGGGATCAGACCCAAGTGGCGAAACCGGCCTTATCGATATCCCTTTCGATTGGCTGCTCTCCAATGTGGGGGATGTCGTGCTGGCACGGCGCGGGATGGCGGGGTCCTACCACCTGTCGGTCGTACTCGACGACGCTGCGCAGGGCATCACTCATGTCGTGCGCGGCGAGGACCTGTTCGGCGCAACCGCGATCCATGTTGTCTTGCAACGGCTTCTGCATCTCCCAACGCCAATCTATCACCACCATCGCCTGATCCGCGACGAGCACGGCAAGCGCCTTGCCAAGCGCGACAACGCCCGTGCCATCGCCACTTACCGCGCCGAGGGGCGCACACCAGAGGAGCTTCGTTCAATCGTCGGACTCTGATCCGAATGGCCGACCTGCATGCTGTCAGGCAGAGACCATCACACCATTCTCATCAAGTGATCGCATCTTCCTCGAAAAGCGGATCTTCTTCGAGTTGGGACGAAAGAAATTCGAGCGTCTCTTCCACATCATCCATGTCGGAAACCTGCGCCAGATGAAACACCGCGTCCCCCTCGTTCACACTCGGAAACACGGTTCGACCGACGATCAGTCCGGCACGGTCCGAAACCACGGGGATTTCGACTTCGCCAAACGGATCCGACACGACGGCCAGGGTCTCGCCTTCCTCGATCATGTCACCTTCGGACCTGAAGGATCTCAGCAATCCCCCCTGTGGGGCCCTGAGCCAACGACTTGACACCGACACGAGTGGTTTGCGCCGCGGTTTCGCGATGCCTTTCGAGGGCAACATGCCCTGATCCCGCAAGACCCGTAGAATGCCGCTCACACCGGCCCGAACGGCCATCTCGTCAAAACGCAATGCCTCACCCGCTTCATAAAGCAGGACATCAACCCCCGCCTCCTTGGCCGCCGCACGCAATGATCCTTCGCGAAGCTGCGAATAGAGGATCACCGGCGCCCCGAAAACGCCAGCCAAGCGGGATGTCTCGCGGTTGTCCGGTGAAATCCGGATCTGGGGCAGGTTTGTGCGATGCACGGCCGCCGAATGCAGATCGATTCCAAGGTCGCATCGGCCGACGATCTCTTCCATGAAAAGATGCGCAAGGCGTGACGCAAGCGACCCGCCCTCGGTGCCGGGAAAGCACCGGTTGAGATCACGCCTGTCGGGCAAATACCTGGAATGGCTCAGAAATCCGAAGGCATTGACGATTGGAATGGCGATCAGCGTGCCACGTAGGCTTTTCAACCCGGGCAGCCGCAACAGGCGCCGCACGATCTCGACCCCGATGATCTCGTCGCCATGCACCCCCGCGCTCACGAACACGATCGGGCCATCTCGCCTGCCATGAATGACATGGGCCGACATCGTGACCGGCGTGTGATCCGACATCACGCTGACCGGAAGGTCGATGGTTCGGCGTGTGCCTGGGGGCACACTCTCCTGGCCAATCCGAAAAGCCGCGCGCTTCACCATCCGTCATTCCCCTTCTCGCGAGCTCCCGGTTTCATCCTGTCACCGGTCGAACGGTGCGACACCTCTCAGAAGCCCTCGGGCGTGCTCTGCCTATCTGAATTGCAAGTTGCCTCCCACCGTCCTCTGAGACCACGCGCGCACCCGACGGCCAATCCTCGCCTAGACACCGATCAACGGCAAGCGGCCGCTGGCAAATGGGCTGAGACGTTGCGGCCCATCCTCGCGGATGACTAAGTTCTCCTCATGCACCATGAATATGCCCTCTGCCGTCTCGATCCCGGGTTCGAGCGTGATCACCATCCCCGGCTCGAGCTCGGTATCGTCCCGCGCCGTCAGTGAAAGTCCCTCGGTCAGTTGCATCCCCAGCCCGTGACCCAGCCGCCCGGCGGTTTCGCCCGCCCCCACGATGCGGGCCATCGCCGCCCATACATCACGCGCCCGCGCCCCGGGCCGTGCCACCGCTTCTCCCGCCTCGACGGCCTCGACCAGATGCGCCCAGGCGGCCTCGGCCCTTGGATTGGCCTCACCGATGGCGAAATTCCGATCGAAATCACAGAAGTATCCGTCCCACAACGCCCCGGTATCGAGCATCAGAACATCACCCTCGGACAGTGGCGTTTCGTCGGCGGGCGAAATCACGTCCGCATAGCCCAGCGGCCCCGCCCCGCCCGCGACATAAGGCACCCAATCCGCTCCCTCATCCAGCAGCAGGCGCTGAAAGCCGCGAAACACTTCCGTCATGGCGACACCCGCACGCGCCACCTCGCCGATCCGCGTGAAAGCCCGGCCAGCAATGGCACAGCTTTGAGCGATCTTGGCGATCTCGGCTTCGGATTTTACCGCGCGCAGATGCGCCACGATCCCGTCATCGTCACCGAAATCGATCCCCACGCCCTGCAACCGCCCGAAATCGGCCAGCGGCATCCGCAGATGCGTCTCCGGGCCCGACGGAATACCAACCTTCCCACC
>NZ_JAWLDS010000122.1:0-7005 GCF_041686535.1 Aquicoccus sp.
CGGTGGTTTCCTCCATGACATCGGCCGTGACCCGCTTCATCATCACCGACACCTCGATCCCCGGTGTCCGGATATGATTGGCTAGCGCGCGCGCGAAGGGGGAATTGCCATGGGCGCCATCACTGGCCACGGTATTGGGCAGGGTGGCGAAGGCCACGAGCTGATCGCCACGGGCGCGAACCGGTGCCAGCCCACGTGTCACACCGGCGGAACGCCCCTCGGCAACGGACCCGGCGATAAGCTCTTCGGCGAGCGGATTGTTGCGGCACGCGTCCAGAAAGATGAGCGAGACGGGCACCGGGGTCAGGGCGTCCATGATCTGGTTCAGGGCAATGCCCTCGCGCGCGATCGCGGCCGCGCTGCGCAGGCGCGCATCAGTCGGCATGAGATAGTTGACGCCGTCCTTCTGCACACCGTGCCCGGCGAAATAGACCGCCGCCACGTCAGCCGTCAGGGCGTCCTTCGTGAAACGGTCGATCGCCTCCCCCATCGCATCCTCACTCAGATCGGTGAGCGTGGTGACGTCGAAGTCCATGCCGCGCATACTGCTGTAGATCAGCCGGGCGTCGCTGGTCGCATTGGGCAGCCGGCCGATCCGATCGTATCCGGAGTTTCCGATCACCAGCGCGATTCTTTTTTCCGCCACAGCCGGAAGCGCGATCATCATCATGAGTAAAATCGTGGCAAGTCGGGTCATCGTCACGTCCTCAACATGGTCTGAAAGGGTGTGATTACAGTGGCCCGCTTTCCCGCGAGAGGCAACGGTCGCAAAAGGGGTTTCTTTCCAATCGCTCTCCTGTGGGCGGTATTGCCCGCGGCGCAGGAAATTCTTGATCGCTGAGCGCCGGGCGTTCAAAGTGCAATGAAAGCATGAGCTAGAGAGATTTTTTATTTCAGAATCGGAGACCGTTTTTTGTGGAATGGTGTGATTTTCCTGTTCGGCGTGGCGCTGCCTGTCATCCTGATCCTGCTTGGTGGCGGGCGTCTGGACATGCAGACGACGATCGCGCTCAGCGCCGGGGCGTCGGCGTTTTCGCTCATGGCAATCAACCTGTTCCTCGCCACGCGCCCGCCCTTGCTCGAGCGATGGCTCGGTGGGCTGGATCGCCTCTACGTCACCCACAAGTGGACGGGGATCGCGGTGCTTTTCCTGGTCATCGCGCACGAACGGATCGGGATGCGGTTCGAAGAGGACCAGATGGCGACAGTGGGTCTTGCGGCTCTGGCCAAGGAAGTCGGGCAGACCGCGTTTTATGTCCTGTTGGTGCTGCTGGCGATAAGCTGGATGAAGCGCTGGCCCCGCGCGATGCGCCGATACATGCCCTGGCCCGGCAAGGGCGACGGTGATCTGCTGCCCTATGGGCTATGGCGCTGGACCCATCGCGCGCTGGGCCTCGTATTCATGGCGCTGGCCTTTCATCAGTTGTTCGTGCGCGTTCCCTACGATGCCAATGCGCTTGTCAGCGGGTATCTCAACACATTTGCCGCGCTTGGAATCGTCAGTTATCTCTACACGCAGTTCGGGGCGCTCCTGCGCCGGCGGCGCTACACGGTGACAAAGGTGACTGCACACCCGGCTGCCACGATCATTCAGGCGGCACCCGTGCGGCGACCGATCACGCCGCGCCCCGGTGCCTTCGCTTTGATCTCGGTGGGGCGGGCCGGCCTCCGGGAGCCGCATCCCTTCACGATCTCGGGGGCGGAGCCACAGGGGCAGCTTCAGTTTTCAATCCGTGCCCTGGGGGATTATACGCGACGGTTGCGGGACGGTCTCAAGGTCGGTGATACGCTCTATGTCGAGGGTGATTACGGCACCTTCGACTATCGCAAGGGGCGACAGACGCAACTCTGGCTGGCCGGAGGGATCGGCATCACCCCCTTCCTGAGTTTCGCCGACAGCCTGACGGCGCAGGAGACCCGCCGGATCACGCTTGTCTACGCCGTGTCCGATGCGCAGGAGGCGGTCGGGCTGGAGCGGCTGGAAGCGGCGGCGCGGCGCTGCCCGAATTTCACCTACCATCTGCACATCAGCAAGACGGACGGACGGCTCTCGGCGGCGCATCTTGCCGACTATGCGCCCTTTCCCGTTCGCGAGGCCGATCTTTGGTTCTGCGGCCCCGCACCGATGCGCGAGGCTATCCTGTCCCAGCTTCGCAAGGATGGAGACGCGCCACGCGGGCTCCATTTCGAACAGTTTGAATTCAGATGACCCAGCCTGCATTTGTGCAAGGAGATCGAACATGACCGCGACCATCAGACCCATCGCTCTCGCGTTGCTGCTTTGCTTTGGGGGCGCGGGCGGCGACGCGCGCGCCGACGAGCTGTTTCCCGACGGGGCCCATGCTGACTACACGCCGGACGCGCAAAACGGCGAGCGGCTCTTCAACGCGGCGGGCTGCGCCGTGTGCCACGGCGTCGAGGGCTCCGACGAGATCCTCGCGGGCGGCTCAAAGATCGAGACGCGGTTCGGCGATCTTTACGCGCCCAACATCACGCATGACAAGCGCCACGGGATCGGCGACTGGAGCAATGCCGATTTCCTCAACGCGGTCATCAACGGCGTGGCACCTGACGGCGACAGGTATTTCGGGGCGGTGTTTCCCTTCCCGTCTTATGCCCGGATGAAGCCGGAGGATGTGCTCGATCTGCGCGGCTATATCGCCTCGCTGGAAACCAGCGATGCGCCCAGCAAGGTGCACAATATCAGCTATCTGAGCCAGACGATCCTCGATCTCTGGTCATCCGAACGCGAAGCGCTCACGCCGCTGTCCCAGGATCAGATGAAGCGTGGCCAGTACCTTGTCGAAGCCGTCGGTCATTGTGCGGAGTGCCATACTCCGCGCAAGACGGGCGTCGGGCTCAGCTATGAGCTGGACACGAGCCGCCCCTACGAAGGTTATACCGGCATTCTGGGCGATCACGCGCCGAAGCTGACACCCGCGAAGCTCAAGCGCGCGGGCGCAGAAGCGTTCGTGTTCTCCGCCCTTGGCGAGGCGAAAAAGCTCTCTGGTCAGCCCATGGTCGCCACCTCGATGAGACGGTTCTCGCGGCTCCTGGGCAAGCTTCCAGTCGAGGACCGGCTGGCGATGTATGCCTATCTCACCGGCGAGCCATACGATATCGCCACCTTGGACATCCCCGCCGCCGACAACGTGGAGGTGGCGGTAGATACTGTGAATGACGCGGGCACGACGGGCGATAAGGTGACTCCTGACAAGACAGGTGCGCGCGCGCTGATGTCCCAGATAGACCAGTATTGCGTCGCCCAGACATCCGATCCTCTCGGCGCGGCAAATGCGCAGACCGCATCCGCGCGGCAGGACACCGCGGGCAAGGGGCCAGACCCGGAGATCGAGGCCGCGGCGGATGAATTCGTCGAGACCTATTGCCGTCAGTGCCACGCACCGGGCAAGACCAACTCCGGTATCTTCCTGACCGACACCCTGACAGAAATGCGCCACGACCCCGAAGTGCTGACACCGGGGCGGCCCGAGGCTTCGCCGCTTTACACGTCGGTGGTGAATGGCTCGATGCCCTACGGGACCAAACCCGGCGAATCGGAACTTGCGAATCTCAGGATGTGGATCACAGCCCTTGGCGACGCTGACCGGGAGGCTGCAGAGGCGACTGAGCCCGCCGCCGTCGCGGCGCAGGCCGAATCCGTAAGCGAGGTGTCCTATCCCGATTTCGCCGGACCGGGGCATGCCGAACGCATGGCGGCCATGATGAGCGACATCACGCAAGTTGACCCGCGCGATCAGCCCTTCGTGCGCTACATATCTCTGGCGTTCATGCCCCTGCCGGAGATCGACTGCAACCAGACCGGCGCGCTGCGCAACCCGGTGCATTACCTGCAGACCGGCGTGAACAAGTTCATCAACTCTCTCTCGCTGGGTCCGCGCCCCGTGCCCGGCACGCCGGTGCGTGGCACCGACGGGGCGGTGCTGCGCATCGACTTGCGTGACTACCGCTGGACGGCAGAGCATTGGGAGGCACTGACCACCGCAACCTATAACCAGGCGGCCGCGCGCACCGGATTCTCGGCCGCGGCGTGGGCGGATCTTGCGGTGGCCTACCCCTATGCCGTCGATCCTGAAAGCGAACCGATGACCGGCGTGATCGCGAAGGCGACTGGCGCGGTCGTCCCGGTCATCCGCGGCGACTGGATGCTGCGCTTTGCCTCCGAGGCCCCGTATTACGACATGTTCCTCGGGCTGACCGATCACATCCGCGATCTCGAGGGCCGTCTTGGCATTGATGTGGATTTCGAGATCAGCAATGGGCAGGTTGTCCGCGCCGGGGTCGGGGAAGGGCGGTCGGGCGTTTCCGACCACAACCGGCTTCTGGAACGCTTCGACCTGCCTCGCGGCGGCTACTACTGGAAGTCCTACGACTTCGCCGAGGATGTCGGGCAACAGTCACTTGTTCTGCACCCCGACGGACCGCCGGAACTGGCGCGCACCTATTCGGGGACAGAGCCGTTCGAACATGACGGCGGGGAGATGATATTCTCGCTTCCCAACGGGTTACAGGGCTTCTACCTGTCTACCGCCGAGGGCGACCGGCTGACCACGGGGCCGACCTCGATCGTGTCGTTCCGCAAGCGCCAGATCGGCAAGGGCGTGGAAATCGTCAACGCCCGCTCGTGCTTTGATTGTCATGCCAACGGAATCATCTCCAAATCCGACCAGATTCGCGATCAGATCGTCGCGGCCCGGCGTTACGACCGGGAAACGACAGATCGGCTTCTGGAGATGTATGTCGATAATGAAACGCTGTCCGGCATCTACCAACGGGATCGTGATGCTTATCTCGCGGCGCTTGCCGATCTCGGAGCGACCGAGATGAACCCGGCCGGAAGACCGGTCAGCCTCATGGCGCCCGAAAGTGTCGGGTCCGGCGAGATTTTCACCTATCTGGCCGATCAGCACTTCGAACAGCTCCGTCTCGTCGATCTGGCGCGCGAATTCCACCTTGAACCAGAGGTGTTTCGCGACCGCGTGCGCCGCATCGCCGATCCGGCTCTCGCGCAGATCATGCAGGACTGGCTGAGCCGGCTCGACAGCGGATTGACCATTCACCGCGGTGAAGTGGGCGACCATTACCCGAGGCTGCTGGGACGCATGACCAACTTCCGGGCGCTCAGGCCCGGTGATGACGCCGCCGCACGGCTGCATGCCGCAGGCCAGGGGGATATTGAGCAAGAGGCCGGGCAGGCGCTGCTCACCGCCAACAAGGCCTGGCAGGAACCATTCGAGCCTGCCGAGACCGACGAATCGGATTACGTGCCGCCGCAGAAGGTCACGGACAAGGTGCGCCTCGGCATCACGGTCCCGGAAACCGAGGTGCACGTGGATGATTTGCTGGTCTTCGACATCACCACGAACAAGACCTGCGAATTGCAGATCTTCTATGTCGAGGAAAACGAAACCGTAGAGGAGATCATTCCCGAGATCATCGGCCCGGCGATCCTGAGGGCCGGTGAGACGCGCCGCATTCCGGTTTCGGGATCGGGGTATCAGTTGCGTTTCGATACTCCGGGACGCGGTGAGACGATGTTCGCCTATTGCCGCGTCGGCGGTCTGGGACGCGAGCGCCTTCGTGCCGATACCGTTCTCACATATGCCGATGAACGTTCGATGACGCCGCTGCGCGGCATCAGCCAGGAGGCGGTATCGCGCGTCGAAAGCGACGCCGGACAGAGCGGCTTCAACTTCGTCACCTTCAACGTGCGCCCCTGAGGAGCCCCGATATGCGCAGAGCGATCACAGCACTGATCTTGAGCCTCTTCTCCGTGCCAGCGATGGCCCAGAGCCTTTGCGAGGAGGCTCTCGCCGGCTTGGAAACCCGGATCACCGGCGGCTCCGTCGAGCGGATGCATCTCGCGCTGGAGCAGCTCGACGCCGCACAGTGCAACGCACCGACCCGCCGCGCGGCAGCGCGCAGGACCGCCGGTGCGATCGCGCGTCTGGCGCAGGGCCACATCCAGGCCGGGCGGCTCGAACAGGCGGAAGAGATCCTGGGTCAGGTGCCTGCGCTGCACTGGCTGGTGCAGGCCAGCCGCGCCGACATCGCCATGACCCGTGCGCAGCACGGCGAAGCATCACGCCTCTACAATGATGCGCTCGATACCCTTGGCGACCCGGATCTTACCCCGCAGCGCCCGGCACTGGTGCCGGTGATCCAGAGTATCGCACAGCTTGCGCAGGAGAACATGATGCTCTCGGGCACAATGTCCGCCACGCTGAGCCAGCGCGGCGAAGCAAGCGGTCTCATGGGGTTGGTTCAACGCGGGATTGCGCAGGAAAAGATTGGGGACACCGCGACCGGCACGACCGGGGCGGAGGCTCCGGAATCGTCCTCCGCCTACGACGACCCGGCGTCCTCCGATCCCGAGATCGCGCCGCTCGGCGGAGACGCGTCGGATCAAGCAGCACCTGTCCCCGCGGAACCGGCCTACTCCGCTGTTACGGAAGCGGCCCAGACCCTGCCGGCCGTCTACCTTCCGGTCCAGTTCGAATTCGATTCCGACAAGCTCAGCCCATCCGGCCGACGTGAGGCGGAGACGCTGGCCAACTTCTTGCGCCCCCTGGAGCTTTCACACTTCACGCTCGTCGGCCATACCGACGAGGTTGGCGATGCGGCCTATAACCGCGACCTGTCGCTGCGCCGGGCCCGGACAGTGCGCGCCTTCCTGGTCGGGCGTGGTGTCCATGCCAGGATCGAGGTCGAAGGCCGCGGCGAGAGCGATCCGCCCGATCTCAAGGGAGCTGCGCTCTACAACGACGATCAGCGCCGCGCCATCGCGCGCCGGGTCGAGTTGGAGGGTGCCGCGCGATGACGGCTCGACGCCTCCTGACTGCCGCTGCGGCACTGGCGGCGCTGACCGCTTTCGCGTTTTCCGCCCAGGCCCGGCAATTCGGCCTTGTGGTCGGTGTGAACGAGTACCGCGCGTTCGAGGCGTGGTCCCCCGGAAAGCCGGCCGGCCTCTACGATCTGCAGGGA
>NZ_JAWLDS010000123.1:0-6888 GCF_041686535.1 Aquicoccus sp.
CTGGTGCCCGGCAATGTCGAGAGTGCCGATGAGTTGCGACGCGATGCGCCCCAAGGCGCCGTCGTCCTGCATGGGCAGGGGCACGAGATCGAGGGGCTACACCTCTTTGGCCTCGGCTACGCGGTGCCGCCGCCACCGTTCGGTGACTGGTCCTGCAACCTGGACGAGGCGGAGGCCGAGGTGCTTCTGGGGTCCTGCGACGCCGCCGATATCCTGATCAGCCATTCACCGCCCAAGGGGGTGGCCGACCGGACATCGACGGGAATATCGGTGGGCTCGGACACAGTGCGCACGGCGATTGAGCGCGTGCAGCCCCCGCTGGTCCTGTGCGGCCATGTTCACGAATGCTGGGGCGAACGTGGCCGGATCGGGCGAAGCGAGGTGGTCAACCTTGGCCCCCGGCCCTGCTGGTTCGAGATCGAGGCGGAGCTTTAGGCATGGGACAGATCAACGAAAACAAGGATTTCATCCCGGTGCGGATCGCGGTTCTGACCGTGTCGGACACGCGGGACATGAAAGAAGACCGATCGGGCGAGGTGCTGGTGGCACGGATCGAGACGGCGGGGCACGTGCTGGCCGACCGGATGATCGTGCGCGACGAGCGCGACCAGATTGCCGACCAGCTGCGTGAATGGATCGCGCGTGAGGACGTGGATGCGATCATTTCCACCGGCGGCACCGGACTGACCGGGCGCGACGTGACGGTCGAGGCGCATCGTGATGTTTACGAAAAGGAGATCGAGGCCTTTGCCACGGTCTTTTCCATCGTGAGCATGCAGAAGATCGGCACCAGCGCCGTGCAGAGCCGGGCAACGGGGGGCGTTGCGGGCGGCACCTATCTTTTTGCCCTTCCCGGCAGCCCGGGTGCCTGTCGCGACGCCTGGGACGAGATCCTGCAATGGCAGTTCGACTATCGTCACAGCCCGTGCAATTTCGTCGAGATCATGCCGCGGCTTGACGAGCATCTGAGGCAGAAATGAGCGACGGATTTCACGTTGTCGGCCCGCTTCCGGACCCGGTGCGTTGGCGTGTGGCGGCGGTGCTGGCGCGCGATCGGCAGGGCCGCGTTTTGATGCAGCTTCGCGATGCAGTGCCCGGGATCGTGGCGCCAGGCAAATGGAGCCTGTTCGGTGGCGGGATCGAGCCAGGCGAAACGCCCGAGGCCGCCGCGCGCCGGGAATTTCACGAGGAGACCGGCATCGACATCTCGGCAGATGGCCTGCAGCCGCTGGTCATGTTCGCCAGCCAGGCCCGGGCCGATGCCGTTGTCCATGTCTTTGCGCTGGACCGGCGTATCGGGACACAGGATATCAGTCTGGCCGAAGGGGCGGGGTTCGGTTTCCTGAACAGGAGGCAGGTTGTGCAGTTCGATCTGATCGACAATTACCGCCGTACTCTTCTCGAGTTGGACGATTTCTGAGACGACGGGCGACGGAAAGATGCCTGTTGCGCGTAAAACAGCTGTTATGTGGCAACCGGCTTGGCTAATCCGGGCGTCGCACTCGATGTGGCCGCCACTTTGTGAAGGCGGATTTCAAAGGTATTAGACGATGCGATTTCTGCGCCAGAGCCTGACCGGGCTTTTCCTGCTGTCGCTGGCATTGGGCGGGCTGTTTTATGCCGGATACACGTTGCAACAGGCCATGCAGGCACGCATGGCGCGCGAGGCGCGGGTGCCGCAGGAGACCGAGCGCGAATTCGCGGTACGCGTGGTGCGTGCCGAAACCGGGGAGATTGCGCCGGTCCTGACCTCCTATGGCGAGATCAAGAGCAGCCGGACACTCGACATCCGTGCTTCGGTCGGTGGTCGGGTGATCGAGCTGTCGGATGACTTCGTCGAGGGTGGCCGGGTGAAGGAGGGCGCACTTCTCTTGCGGCTCGATCCGGCGGACGCGCAGGACGAGCGGGATCGTGCCGCGAGCGACCTCGAGGATGCCGAGGCCGAGGCCCGCGATGCCGCCCGCGCGCTCGATCTGGCCCGCGACGACCGAGCGGCGGCGGAAGAACAGGTGGTGCTGCAGGAGCGCGCCTTGCAGCGGCAACTCGACCTGCGCGAGCGCGGGGTCGGCTCCGACGCCGCGGTGGAATCCGCCGAACTGGCCGCAAGTGCCGCGCGGGCAACGGTGATCTCGCGACGGCAGGCCATCGCACAGGCCGAAGCGCGACTGGACAATGCCCAAACGCGCATGGTGCGCGCCCGGATCGCGCTGGGCGAAGCCGAGCGCAGACTGGCAGACATGGAGCTTCGCGCCGGATTCTCCGGCATGTTGAGCGGTGTGGCCCTTGTGGAGGGCGGGCTGGTTTCAGCAAATACCCTTTTGGCAGAACTGATCGATGAATCCGCGCTCGAAGTCGCGTTCCGGGTGTCGACCCGTGATTATGTCAGACTGCTGGAAGAGGACGGCCGCCTTCGCCGGGCGCCGGTGCGGGCAGTCCTCGACGTGTTCGGCATGGACGTGACCGCACAGGGACAGCTTGTCCGCGACAGTGCGGCGGTGGGCGAGGGTCAGACCGGGCGGCTCTTGTTTGCAAGGCTGGACGAGTCGCGGGGCTTCAAACCGGGCGATTTCGTCACGGTCGAAATCGAGGAACCACCGCTCGACGGGGTGATCGTGTTGCCCGCTGGGGCGCTTGGGTCTGCCGGCGACGTTCTGGCTTTGGACTCCGACGAAAGGTTGGAGCGGGTCGAAGTTGAATTGCTGCGGCGGCAGGGTGACGAGATCGTGATCCGCGCAGAGAACCTCGCCGGACGCGATGTGGTGGCCGACAGGACACCACTTCTGGGGCCGGGGATCAAGGTGCGCCCGCTTCGCACCGGCCCGACCGAGACCGCAACGGAGCCCGAGATGCTCGAACTGAGCGAAGAGCGGCGAGCGCGCCTTGTCGCCTTCATCGAGGGCAATCGCCAAATGCCGGAATCGGTCAAGAGCCGCATTCTGGCGGAACTCGCTCAGTCCAAAGTGCCTGCCGAGACCGTGTCACGCATCGAAGCGCGCATGGGGGGCTGAGTCATGGCGCTGCGTGGTCCGGGCGGCCTTCTGAGCTATTTCGTGCGGCACGCGACCGCGGCGAACCTGTTGCTGGTGGTTCTGATCGTTGCCGGGTTGGCCGCCACGCCGCAGATGCGGGCGCAATTCTTTCCCGATGTGATCATCGACAGCGTGAGCGTGAGCGTGGTCTGGGAAGGTGCCGGGGCCGAGGATGTGGATTCGGCGATTGTCCAGTTGCTGGAACCCGCATTGCTTGCGGTCGAAGGGGTGGAGAGCTCGACCGCGTCCTCGCGCGAGGGACGGGCGCAGGTCTCGCTCGAATTCGAGCCGGGTTATGACATGGCCCGGGCCGCGGATGACGTGCAGTCGGCAGTCGATCAACTGACCACCTTGCCCGAGGAGGCCGAAGACCCCAGGGTCACGCGCGGCACATGGCGTGACCGGGTGACGGATGTGGTGATCACCGGGCCTGTGGCCAGCGAGCAGCTGGGCCGCTTTGCCGATGAATTTGTCACCCGCCTGTTTGCTGCCGGGGTCACGCGCACCACGATCCGGGGTGTCGCGGCGCCGCGCACCATCGTCGAGGTGCCCAGCGTCAACCTGATCGCTCATGATATCAGTTTTGCCGATATCGCACAGGCCATCGCCGCCGAGGTCGATGCCGATCCGGCCGGCGATATCGAAGGGGCCAATGCCCGCGTGCGCACCGGTGTGGAAAAGCGCGATGTCGATCAGTTGGCGCAGGTCGTGCTGCGATCGACACCGGACGGGGCGAAACTGACCGTGGGGGACGTGGCGCGATTGCGGGTCGAAGGGGTCACCCGGAACCGCAGCTATTTCGTGGGCGAGAACCCGGCGATCTCGGTTCGGGTCGACCGCTCGGCGCAGGGCGATGCCATCCGGATCCAGCGGCAGGTCGAGGAGGTCGCCGCCGAGATGCAGGCGACGCTGCCTGCCGGCGTCGAGATGGAGCTGATCCGCACGCGTGCCGAGGCGATCAGCGGGCGGCTCAATATTCTGATCGACAACGGGGCCATGGGTCTGGCGCTGGTTGTCGGGCTTTTGTTCCTGTTTCTCAATGCGCGCACGGCCTTTTGGGTGGCGGCGGGGATTCCGGTGTCGATGCTGACCGCGATCGCGATCATGTATGCGTTCGGCCTGACGATCAACATGATCTCGCTTTTCGCGCTGATCATCACGCTGGGGATCGTGGTGGATGATGCCATCGTGGTGGGCGAGCATGCGGATGCGCGTGTCAAGCGTGGCGAGAGGCCGGTCGAGGCCGCCGAAAATGCCGCAAGGCGGATGGCCCTGCCGGTCTTTGCGGCGAGCCTGACCACGATCATCGCGTTCTTCGCCCTGACCGCGATATCGGGGCGGATGGGCAACATGATCGCCGACATTCCCTTTACCGTGATTGCCGTTCTCGCTGCCAGCCTCGTCGAGTGTTTCCTGATCCTGCCGCATCACATGGCCCATTCGCTGCACCGCGCGGGGTTGCGCGATCACTGGTATGACCTGCCGTCGCGGGTGGTCAACCGGGGGTTCGTCTGGGTGCGGGAGACGCTCTTTCGCCCGTTCATCGCCGGTGTCGTCTGGATGCGGTATCCGGTGATGGCCGGAACGGTCCTTTTGCTGGCGATCCAGGTTGCGCAGGTCGTGCGCGGCGACGTTCAGTGGCGGTTCTTCAACGCGCCCGAACAGGGCAGCGTGACCGGAAACTGGGCGATGGTGCCCGGCGCGACGCGGGCCGACACGATCGAGCAAATGCGCCTGATGCAGGATATGCTCGAGGAGTTGGCGCAGGAATACGAGGCCCGCCACGGCCGCAACCCGATCGATTATGCCATTGCCGAGGTGGGTGGAAATTCCGGGCGCCCCCTTCCCGGATCGGATGTGAAGGATGCCGATCTTCTGGGTGGGATCGCCATCGAGTTGATCGATGCCGATCTGCGCCCCTATTCGAGTTTCGCCTTCGTGGCCGAATTGCAGGAGAGGGTGACGCGCCACCCGATGACCGAAACGCTGAGCTTTCGCGGCTGGCGGTCAGGACCGGGGGGCGAGGCGCTCGACGTACAGTTCTATGGTGCCGATGCCGAAACGCTCAAGACGGCGGCGGAGGCTCTGAAGGAGGCGGTGAGCCGCTATCCCGAGGTCAGCGCGCTCGAGGACAACCTGGCCTATGACAAGGATGAGCTGGTCCTGGATCTGACGCCGCAGGGACAGGCGCTGGGCTTTGACATCGACGGGCTGGGCCGGGTGTTGCGTCACCGTCTGAACGGGCTGGAAGCCGCAACCTATCCCGACGGGCCGCGAAGTGCAGAAATCCGCATCGAGTTGCCGCGCGGGGAACTGTCGGCCGATTTTCTCGAACGCAGCCAGATGCGCACGCCGCAAGGCCAATACGTGCCGCTGGCCGATATCGTGGAGGTCGAGACCCGGGCCGGTTTCTCGACCGTGCGGCGCGAGAACGGGCTGCGCACCGTGTCGGTGACGGGCGACATATCCGAGGACGATCCGGCCCGCGCCGAGGAGATCATGCGTGCGCTGGAAACCGATATCCTGCCCGGGATCGCAAGCCGGCACCAGGTCGAATGGCGCCTGTCGGGCCTTGCGGAACAGGAAAGCGAGTTCCTCAACGATGCGCTCCTGGGGCTGATCCTGAGCCTTGTGGGCATCTATGCCGTGCTGGCCTGGGCATTCTCGAGCTGGACCCGACCGATGGTGGTGATGGCGATCATTCCCTTCGGCCTTGTCGGCACGATCCATGGCCATGCGGCATGGGATGTGCCGCTGAGCATGTTCACGGTGGTGGGCCTCTTGGGGATGACCGGGATCATCATCAACGATTCGATCGTTCTGGTGACCACGATCGATGAACATGCCCGGGACCGTGGCCTCATCCCCTCGATCATCGACGGGGCGGCGGACCGGCTGCGGCCGGTGATGCTGACCACGCTGACCACTGTTCTGGGGCTGACCCCGCTTCTCTACGAGCAATCGCAGCAGGCGCAGTTTCTCATGCCGACGGTGGTCACGCTGGTCTACGGGCTGGGCTTTGGCATGCTCCTGGTGCTGCTGGTCGTGCCGGCCCTGATCGCTGTGCAATCGGACCTTGGACGACAGTTCACTGCGCTGCGGCATGGGTTTCGCGCCACCGGCGCAGCGCCGGTTCATTGGGCAGTGGTGCTGGGCGGTCTGGCAGTCCTGGGCTGGCTCGCCGCGACGATGGGGCATGTGGTCCTTGCGGGCGGGCTTTGGGCACCGCTGGCCAACCACATCGCCATTGATGGCGCGCCCATGGTCGTGGCTTTCGGGCTCTTTGTCACGGGGGCGTTTCTGATCGTGCTTTTGGGCTTTGCATTGACGGCGATAACCTGGCAGCTGTCACGCCGCCTCGGTCGGCACGGTGCATTCCGGGAGTAGGTGCGATTCCGCGGGATTGGAATGGCTGGCCAGATCTTCAGGGCATGTTGCACACAGGACAACGCGGGGCGGTTGATGCGCACCGTCAGTAATGCGGGGGCTTTTCCTGACCGGCAAAGACGTGGCTGCCCTGATCCGCCTCGCGTTCGGCCTCGCGCTGCATCAGCATCTCGACCCGGCGCTTGAGCATGGCGATGTCATCGGCTTGCCGGGTGACAATCTCGGAAAGGTCATCGACGCTGCGTTCGAGATGGGCGATTTTCATTTCCAGATGATCCATGGCATGGGCGGTATCGTCGCGCGACGGCCCGGTCAAGAGGCATGGCGCGCGATGCTGCCTTGCCCCGCATGGCCCCATCCGCTAGAGGCTTGGCCCGCGACTGCAAGGCAAGGATGACATCCCCATGGCCAAGGAAAAGAAAGCCCCGCGCCCCAAGGCGGTGACGCCCAAAGGGTTTCGCGATTACTTCGG
>NZ_JAWLDS010000124.1:0-6702 GCF_041686535.1 Aquicoccus sp.
ATACCGCACCCGAACGGGCGATCTCACCCAGCGTCACAGGCTGTTGCGCGCCGATTCCCCGCATCGGCTGACTTCGGGGGATCTCGACCTCTTGCTGGAGACCGGGCTGCGCACCGTGATCGACCTGCGCGCGCCGCACGAGCTTGCCGGTGCGCCGAACCCGCTGGGCGCGGTTTCCTCGCTCGATTACCTGCACTTGCCGCTTTTCGACGCGCTGGCGCCGGCGAATGTGCATGAGGGCGCGACCGGGCCGGACCCGCTCCCGCATTTCTATGCGCGCACCTTGTCGACGCGCGCCGAGGCGCTGCGCGAGGTGATGCAGGCGATCACCGAGGCCCCGCCCGGCGCGGTGATGTTCCACTGCACCGCCGGGAAGGACCGCACCGGGCTCATCGCCGCCCTGCTGCTGGGCAATGCTGATGTGCGCGAGGCGGATATCGTGGCCGACTATGCCAGCACCGAACGTCATATCGCGCCGCTGGTGGCCGAGTTTCTCGAGCGCGCGCGGGCGGCAGGCGGTACCGACATCGAAGCCTATGGCCGCGCACTCAGGTCGCGCCCCGAGACGATGCAGCGGGTGCTGGCCGATATCGCTCGCACCTACGGCTCGGTGCCCGATTACCTTGCCGGGATCGGCCTTGATTCGACCCAGCTTGCAAGACTGGCGGCGCGACTGGTTGTCGCGGCGTCAAGGCCGGGCTGAGGATGCGCTACGTTACGCCTTGTGCATGGACATCTTCGCCCACCGTCTCCGAAAAATGCCCTGAACATCTTGTCTTGGGCGGGTTTGCGCCGATATTCCTTTTCGGGTAACAGAACAAGAACCGGGGCGAACAGGGCAGAGCGCGCGACATGTTTATCGAAAACGGTTTTCTGCTGTTGATCGCGGCGCTTCCCTTTGTCGGAGCCCTGATCCCGGGGTTGATGATCCGGGCCGGGCGCACGGCCTGCGCGTCCTTCACCGCCATTCCAACGGCTTTCGCTTTGGTGCTTCTGGCGATGCTCGCGCCCGAGGTGATGCAGGGCAACGTGATCCGCTACGAGGTCGAATGGCTGCCGCAGCTGGGCCTCTCGGCTGCCTTCTTTCTCGACGGGCTGGGGCTGCTCTTTGCGGGAATGATCCTCGGTGTCGGCCTCCTGATCACGCTCTATGCGCGCTTTTACCTCTCGGGCGAAGACCCGATGGGGCAGTTCTATACCTATCTGCTGCTGTTCCAGGGCGCGATGCTGGGCATCGTGATCTCCGACAACATCTTGCTTTTGCTGATCTTCTGGGAGCTGACCAGCCTCTCGTCGTTCCTGCTTATCGGATACTGGAAGCACCTGCCCGAGGGCCGGCAAGGCGCGCGCATGGCGCTGGCCGTCACCGGGGCAGGGGGGCTTGCGATGATCGGGGGGATGCTGATCCTGGGCCAGATCGTCGGCAGCTACAACCTCACCGACATCCTGACCGAGGGCGAGGCGATTCGGGCGTCCGAGTGGTATCTGCCCGCGCTCGTCCTGATCCTGCTCGGCGCCTTTACCAAGTCGGCGCAGTTCCCGTTCCATTTCTGGTTGCCACATGCCATGGCCGCGCCGACGCCGGTCAGCGCCTATCTGCACTCGGCCACGATGGTCAAGGCGGGGGTGTTCCTGATGGCGCGGATGTGGCCGGCGCTGGCCGGCACCGACGCATGGTTCTACCTCGTGGCGACGACCGGGCTCATCACCATGGTGCTGGGCGCGCTGATCGCGCTTTTCAAGGACGACCTCAAGGCGCTCCTGGCCTTTTCCACGGTCAGTCATCTTGGCCTTCTGACCATGCTTCTTGGGTTCGGAACCAAACTGGCGGCGGTGGTGGCGGTGTTTCACATCATCAACCACCTCACCTTCAAGGCCGCCCTATTCATGACGGCCGGGATCGTCGATCACGAAACCCATAGCCGCGACATCAAGCGGCTGGGCGGCCTGCGCCATCTGATGCCCGTGACCTTTCTCATCGGCACGGTGGCGGCGCTTTCCATGGCGGGCATTCCGCTTTTCAACGGCTTCCTGTCGAAAGAGATGATGCTCGAAGAGGCCGCCCACACGACCTGGGGCAACAGCCCCTACGCGGTCGGGGCGCTGGCCACGCTCGGCGCGCTCCTGTCGGTGGCCTATTCCTTCAGGTTCATCGCCCATGTCTTCCTCGGCCCGGTGCGCGACGACTACCCGGCCAAGCCGCATGACCCGCCCTTCGGCATGTGGGCGGCCCCGGCGCTCCTGGCGGCCTGTGTCGTGATCATCGGTATCCTGCCGGCGGCGGTGGTCGGCCCGCTCGTGGCCGTGGCCGGCGGCGCGGTGATCGGCGGCGGCGAGATGCCCTATTACTCGCTCAAGATCTGGCACGGGGTCACGCCTGCGCTCTTCATGTCGGTGATCGCGGTGGCGGGCGGGCTTGTCCTGCTGGCAATGCACCGCCCGCTCGACCGGGTGTGGAACGCGGTGCCTCGCCCCGAGGCCAAGACCATCTTCGACGCGCTCATCGCGCGGGTGGCCGGAGCCTCGCGCGGCATCACCGAATCCATGCATAACGGTGCGATCAGCCGCTATCTGGCAATCTTCTTCGTCACCACGCTGATCGTGGGCTATGCCGCATGGGCCGGTGGCGGGTTGACGGAGGCGACACGCGCGCCGCTGCCGGTGCCGCCCGCCGTGGCGATCGGCTGGGTGCTGCTGATCGTTGCGGTGATCTCGGTCACCATCACCCATCGTCGCCGGTTCCTGTCGCTCGTCATCATGGGCGTGGTCGGGCTGATGCTTTCGGCCGGCTTCGTCTACCTCTCGGCGCCCGACCTCGCGCTCACGCAGATTTCGGTCGAGACGGTCACCATCATGCTGCTCCTGCTGGCACTGCATTTCCTGCCCAAGGATACCCCGGTGGAAAGCGGCGCCGCGCTGCGGCTGCGCGACGGGGCGATCGCGGCCGTGTCGGGGCTTGGCGTGGCGGCGCTGGCCTATACGTTCATGTTGCGCGATGTCGATACGATCTCGGACTTCCACCTCGCCAATTCCTACGAGGGCGGCGGCGGCACCAACGTCGTCAACGTGATCCTCGTCGATTTTCGCGGTTATGACACCTATGGCGAGATCATCGTGCTGGGCATTGCCGGTCTGGTGATTTTCGCCCTGATGGAAACGCTTCTCAACGGACCGGTCGCGCGGCGCCTGCGCGAGACGGTCTATGAGCCCGGCCGATCACGCGACCGCCACCCGCTGATGATGGTGGTGGCCACCCGGGTGATGATGCCCATCGCCTTCATGGTCGGCATCTACATCTTCCTGCGCGGGCACAACGAACCGGGGGGTGGCTTCGTCGCGGGCCTTGTGATCTCGATCGCGCTCCTGATGCAATACATGGCCTCCGGCTTTGCCTGGACACAGGCGCGGCAGCGGTTCGAATATCATGGGCTGATCGGCTTTGGCGTGGTGATCGCGGGGCTGACAGGGGCCGGCGCGATGCTCGCCGGCAAGCCCTTTCTGACCAGCGCCTTCGACTATTTCCACTTTCCGCCGATCGAGGAATTCGAACTGGCCACCGCCATGGCCTTTGACCTGGGCGTCTTCCTCGTCGTCTTCGGCGCGGTGATGCTCATGCTCTACAGCCTGTCGCGGCTTGCGCGCATCGCCGGAGAAACGGTGAACCGCGAGCCAATGGATTATGATCCGACCGACCGGGTCGAAAACCGCAAGGAGGCGTGAATGGAAGTGGTGGTGGCAAGTGCCGTCGGCGTGCTGACTGCGAGCGGGATCTACCTCGTTCTGCGTCTGAGGGCCTTTCCGGTCATCCTCGGGCTGGCGCTGCTGTCCTATGCGGCCAATGTCTTTCTCTTCGCTGCCGGACGCCTTGCGATCAACATGCCGCCGGTCCTGTCGAAATATGGCGAGGCCAGTTATTCCGACCCGCTGCCGCAGGCGCTGGTGCTGACCGCGATCGTGATTTCCTTTGGCATGACGGCGGTGCTCGTGATGGTGGCTCTGGCTGCCTATCTCAAGGCCGGCAGTGACGCGGTCAACATGGGCGCACCCGGAACCGGCGCCGAGGATGAAGAGGCGGGCTCATGATGATGCACTGGATCATCGCACCGGTCCTGCTCCCGGCGCTGCTCGCACCGGTGATCGGCTATGTCATGCGTCACGACATCACGCTGGCGCGGGTGGCCTCGATGGCCGGGGCGGTGGGCCTTCTGGGCATCGCCCTGCAGCTTGTGATCATGTCCTCCGGCGGCGAGACACTCGTTTACCGCTTGGGTGACTGGCCCGCGCCCTTCGGGATCGTGCTGGTGCTCGATCGTCTGTCGGCGGTGATGGTCCTGCTCACCGCGATCCTGGCGCTCATCGTGCTCTGGCATGCATGCGCGTCGGATTGGGACCGGCAGGGGAGGCATTTCCACGCCATTTTCCAGTTTCAACTGATGGGCGTCTGCGGCGCGTTCCTGACCGGTGACATCTTCAATCTCTTCGTCTTCTTCGAGATTCTGCTGATTGCCTCCTACGGGTTGATGATCCACGGCGGCGGGCGCGAACGGATGCGCGCCGGGCTGCAATACGTGATCATCAACCTGGCCGGCTCGACCCTGTTTCTTTTTGCCCTGGCGGTGCTCTATGCCAGCACCGGCACGCTCAACATCGCCGACCTGGCGCAGCGCCTGCGCGAAATCCCGGTCGAAGAGGCCGCGCTCGTGCGGGTGGCGGCGATCTTTCTGATGGTCGTATTCGCGGTCAAGGCGGCGCTCTTTCCGGTGCATTTCTGGCTGCCGGGCACCTATTCCAACGCACCTGCACCGGTGGCCGCCTTCTTTGCGATCATGACCAAGGTGGGGGCCTATTCCATCATTCGCGTTCATACCCTTGTCTTCGGCCCCGGGGTCGAGGCCACTGACGGGCTGATGGCAAGCTGGCTCTTTCCGGGGGCCGTGATCACCATTGCCGTCGGCGCGCTCGGCGTGATGGGCGCGCGCCAGATCCTGCCGCTCGTCTCCTTTGCCGTGGTCGGCTCAATGGGCGTCTTGCTGATCGCGGTGGCCAGTTTCACGCCTGCGGCGCTTGCCGCGGGGCTCTACTATCTCGTCCACTCGACCTTTGCGGCGGCGGCGCTCTTCCTGCTGGCCGATCTGGTCCTGCACCGACGGGGCAGCGGGGCCCTGACGATGTTTCCCGCCACCGCGCAGAACGGGCTCTTCGCCGCGCTCTTCTTTGGCGCGGCCATCGGCATGGCCGGCATGCCGCCGCTCAGCGGTTTCCTGGGCAAGCTGCTGGTGCTCGACGCGCTGCGCGCGCCCGAGGTGATCGTCTGGGCCTGGGCCAGCGTGCTGATCGGGTCGCTTTTCACGATTGTCGGCTTTGCCCGTGCGGGCAGCGTGCTGTTCTGGAAATCGACCGCCGTGGCGGTCCAGGGGGCCGCGCCCGCACGCGGCACGCCCGCGCCGGTGACGACCACCGAACTTGTGCCGATCTTTGCCGCCCTGGCGATGTTGGGGGCGCTCGCCGCGCTTGCGGGCCCGGCGGCCGGATATCTCGACGAGACCGCAAGACAGGTTTTCGACCACGTGGGCTATATCGACGCCGTTCTAGGAACAGGCCCGGAACAGGCAGGGGAGATCAAACCGTGACTGCGCGACTTTTTCCCCATCCGCTTCTGAGCGTCGTACTCCTGATCGTGTGGCTCGGCCTCGTGAACAAGGTGACGCTGGGCAACGTGGTGCTGGGCGCGATCCTCGGCATCGCCGTGCCGATGCTGACCTCGCCCTACTGGCCCAATCGCCCGCGTGTGCGCAGTCCGCTGCGCGCCGCGGAATACGCGCTCGTGGTGTTGTGGGACATCATCGTCGCCAATGTGCAGGTGGCAATGATCATCCTTTTCAAGCCGAACGGCCGCATCCGCTCGCACTGGATCACCGTGCCGCTCGACCTCACCTCGGCCGAGGCGATCACGGTGCTGGCCGGCACGATCACCATGACACCTGGCACCGTTTCGGTGACCTTCAGCGCCGACATCCACAGCATCCTCGTCCATTGCCTGCACACCGATGACCCCGACGCGGTCAAGGCCAACATCAAGAGCCGTTATGAGGCGCGTCTGAAGGAGATATTCGAATGATCGAGACCACCCTTGTCTTTGCCATCGGCTGTTTCGGGCTGGGCCTGCTCTTCTGCCTCTGGCGCTTGTTGCGTGGCCCGACCCATGCCGACCGCATCCTTGCGCTCGATACGATGGTGATCAACATCATCTCGTTGCTGATCCTCTATGGCATCACGGAGGGCACGGCGGTCTATTACGAGGCCGCCATGCTGGTCGCGATGGTCGGGTTCGTCTCGACCGTGGCCTACTGCCGCTTCGTGCTGCGCGGCGACATCATCGAATGAGGGCGACATGGAATCTCTGAGCGACATCCTGATCTCGTTTTTCCTCGTCGTGGCGGGGATATTCGGCCTCGTCGGCTCTTTCGGCCTCGTGAAGCTCAAGGACACGATGCAACGCATCCATGCGCCCACCAAGGCCACGACGCTCGGCGTGGGCGGGGTGCTGATCGCCTCGATGCTCTATTTCACGCTGGTCGAGGACAGCTTTTCCTTCCACGAGTTGCTGATCACGCTCTTTCTGTTCATCACCGCGCCGATCACCGCGAATTTCATCTCGAAAACCTACCTCACCAGGCATCTGCGCGAGGATGACCTGCCCGA
>NZ_JAWLDS010000125.1:0-6675 GCF_041686535.1 Aquicoccus sp.
CGTGATCGCCGCCGTCAGCGTCGTCTTGCCGTGGTCAACGTGACCAACCGTCCCGATGTTCACATGCGGCTTGTTACGTTCAAACTTTGCTTTTGCCATGATCGTGGCTCCTTTTTTCTTTGCGGACGGTGGGTTGGCACCCACCCTACAGGTTGGGTAGGGCGGGGTTCACCCCGCCACCCGGGTTATGCATATTTGGCCTGGATCTCGTCGCTGATATTCTGCGGCACAGGATCATAGTGATCGAATTGCATGGTGAACTGCGCCCGGCCCGAGCTCATCGAACGCAGCGTGTTGATATAGCCGAACATGTTGGCCAGCGGCACGAATGCCTGGATTGCCACGGCATTGCCGCGCGGTTCCTGACCGGTCACCTGACCACGACGCGAAGTCAGGTCACCAATGACAGAACCGGTATATTCTTCCGGCGTCACCACCTCGACCTTCATCATCGGCTCAAGCAGCTTGGCGCCCGCCTTGCGCAGACCTTCGCGCATGCACATCCGCGAGGCAATCTCGAAAGCCAGCACCGACGAGTCGACATCGTGGAACTTGCCGTCGACCAGCGCGACCTTGAAGTCGATCACGGGGAAACCGGCCAACGGCCCGCTGTCCATCACAGACTTGATGCCTTTTTCGACGCCCGGGATATACTCCTTGGGCACGGCCCCGCCGACGATCCGGCTCTCGAAGCTGTAGCCTTCGCCGGGTTCGGTGGGTGAGATGATCAGCTTGACCTCGGCGAACTGACCCGAGCCACCCGACTGTTTCTTGTGGGTATAGGTATGTTCGATTTCGTAACCGATAGTCTCGCGATAGGCGACCTGCGGCGCGCCGATATTGGCCTCTACCTTGAATTCCCGCTTGAGACGATCGATCAGGATATCAAGGTGCAATTCGCCCATGCCTTTCATGATCGTCTGCCCCGATTCCAGATCGGTCTCGACGCGGAAGGACGGATCTTCGGCAGCCAGACGGGCCAGCCCCTGGCTCATCTTTTCCTGGTCGTTCTTGGTCTTGGGCTCGACCGCAATCTCGATCACCGGATCGGGGAAGGTCATGGTCTCCAGAACCACCGGCTTGGCCGGATCACAAAGTGTATCGCCCGTTGTGGTGTCTTTCAGGCCGGCCAATGCAATGATATCGCCGGCAAACGCTTCTTCGATCTCCTGGCGGTCGATGGCATGCATCAGCATCATGCGGCCAACACGCTCTTTCTTGCCCTTGGTCGAATTGAGCATCGAGTCGCCCTTCTTCAGAACACCGGAGTAAATCCGGCTGAAGGTCAGCGAACCGACGAACGGGTCGTTCATGATCTTGAAGGCCAGCGCGGAGAACGGCGCGGCATCGTCTGCCGGGCGTTCGATATTGCGGGTTTCTGTTTCGTCATCGGGCGAAAAGCCCTTGAGCATCGGCACATCCTTGGGTCCGGGCAGAAAATCGACCACGGCGTTCAACAGCGGCTGTACGCCCTTGTTCTTGAACGCCGAGCCGCCCAGCACCGGGAAGAACGACAACGACAACGTGCCCTTGCGGATCAGGCTGCGCAACGTGGCCTCGTCGGGCTCCTCGCCTTCGAGATAGGCTTCCATGGCGGTATCGTCCATCTCTACCGCCAGCTCGATCATGTTGGCACGCCACTCGTCTGCCACATCCTTGAGCTCATCCCGGATCGGTTGGCGCACCCAGTTGGCACCAAGGTCTTCACCCGTCCAGACCCACTCTTCCATCTTGATCAGGTCGATGATGCCTTCAAGGCTGTCCTCGGCCCCGATCGGAAGCGCAATCGGCATCGGCGTACCGCCGGTGCGATCCTTGATCATCTTGACGCAGTTGAAAAAATCAGCGCCGATCTTGTCCATCTTGTTGACGAATACGAGGCGCGGCACCTTGTAACGGTCGGCCTGACGCCAAACCGTTTCGGTCTGAGGCTCAACGCCCGCATTGCCATCCAGCAGCGCGACCGCACCATCAAGAACCGCAAGCGAACGCTCCACCTCGATGGTGAAATCCACGTGTCCTGGAGTGTCGATGATGTTGAAACGGGTCTTGGTCTCCGATGTCCCTTCCGGAGTCGGATCTTCCTGGCGCTGCCAGAAGGTCGTGGTCGCGGCGCTGGTGATGGTGATACCGCGCTCGGCTTCCTGTTCCATCCAGTCCATGGTCGAGGCCCCGTCATGGGTCTCGCCGATCTTGTGGTTCTTGCCCGTGTAAAACAGGATGCGCTCGGTCATCGTCGTCTTGCCGGCGTCGATATGCGCCATGATGCCGAAGTTGCGGTAGCGTTCGAGCGGATATTCGCGTGCCATGGTTTCGTGCCTTTGAAAGGATTACCAGCGGTAATGGCTGAACGCCTTGTTAGCGTCGGCCATCTTGTGAGTGTCTTCGCGCTTCTTCACAGCCGAGCCGCGGGATTGCACAGCATCCAGCAACTCGCCGGCAAGGCGCTCTTCCATCGTGTTTTCGTTGCGTGCGCGGCTGGCCTTGATCAACCAGCGTATCGCAAGTGCCTCACGGCGCTCTGGACGAACCTCGACGGGCACCTGGTAGGTCGCGCCACCTACCCGGCGCGAGCGCACTTCGACACTTGGTTTGATGTTGTCGAGCGCCTCATGGAAAACTTCGACCGGCGCGCGTTTGATCTTGCCCTCAACGCGGTCAAGCGCACCGTAGACGATCTTTTCTGCGGCAGACTTCTTGCCGTCAAACATGAGATTGTTCATGAACTTCGAGAGAACCTTATCGCCGAATTTGGCGTCAGGCAGGATTTCACGCTTTTCAGCGGCATGACGACGGGACATCTCTTGATCCTCTTACTTGGGCCGTTTGGCGCCGTATTTCGAGCGGCGCTGTTTGCGATCCTTGACGCCTTGCGTGTCGAGCACGCCGCGCAGGATATGATAGCGCACACCGGGAAGGTCTTTTACACGGCCACCACGGATCAGGACAACCGAGTGTTCCTGAAGGTTATGGCTTTCACCGGGGATGTAGCTGATAACCTCATAACCATTGGTCAGGCGAACCTTGGCCACCTTCCGCATGGCCGAGTTCGGCTTTTTCGGAGTCGTGGTATAAACGCGCGTGCAAACACCGCGCTTTTGCGGGTTCCCTTCGAGGTGGAGGGATTTGGAGCGTTTCACTTTGGGCTGCCGCGGCTTGCGGATCAGCTGTTGGATCGTCGGCATTGGGTCTTTTCCCCGTTCTTCAACACATGTGTCGCGCGAGTCGCCCCGCACAGGTTTCCAAAAACTCGCGCTTCATGCGTCCATGAAACACGCAAAATCCGCCTTCGCCCCGGTATTTCAAGGACGATGCGGTGGGTTTCCAGAGGATCGGGGCGGTTTGCCCGGATCATGTCCACTACAGTTCTGATGTCGGCTTTGGGCAGACCCCTCGCCGGATGCGCCGCGTATAGGGGGAGTCGCCCCCCTTGTCAACACATCGCCTGCCTCTCTTGCAATTACCCCACGCAGCGCGATTGCCGGTTCAACTGCCGCTCGCGATAAAGGGTGAAAAGGCCCATCGCCACCACGATCGCCGCCCCCGCCAAAGTCAGAGGCGCGGGCCAGTCGCCAAAGACCAGGAAGCCCAGAATTAACGCCCAGATCAGACCAGTGTAGCGGAATGGAGCGATGAACCCGATTTCGCCAACCCGCATCACCGCAACAGAGGCAAGGTAACCGACGAGAATGAAGCTCGCGGCCAACGCGATCAGACCCAGCGCCCGCCCATCGACCGGCGCCCATCCCTGCACCGTGGAGACCAGACCACCCGCAACCGTGATCACCAAGGCCGTGATCAATGCAACGGTGATCGACGGCACACCCGGTGAGAGCCGCCGCGCCGTAAGATCGCGCAGCGTCACGAACCCGACCGCCGCCAGCGCATAAAGCGAATAGACGCTGAACCCATCGGCTCCCGGACGCACGATCAGCATGACTCCCCCGAAACCGACGCCAATCGCCGCGAGGCGCCGCCAGCCCAACGGTTCTCGAAAGAACAGCGTCGCCGCGAGCGCCACTGTCAGCGGCAATGCCTGCAGAATCGCGGTTACATTGGCAATCGGCATGTGAAACAGGGCCGTGAGAAAGAAGAAAGTCGCTCCGATCTCGGCGCCGCTACGCAAAGCGATCAATCCCCAATCGCGCCTTGAAAAACCAATGCGTATGGCACCCATCTGGCGGCCAACCATCCAGATCAAAAGACAAGTCAGAAAACCGCGCATGAAGATTGCCTGAAACAGCGGTATCTGCCCCGACAAGGCCTTCATGCATACATCGTTGAATGTGAAAGCGGCCATCGAGACCACCATCAGCCCCGCGCCCCTGAGATTATCGCGCGCATCTACCATACGCTAAAGTGCCCGCAGCATGTCGATGTCAAATCCAAACCGCTCTCTGATCCGGTGTTCGACGTCAGCCTCGGCCAGTTCTTGACCGACACCCTGCTTGGTCGGCTGCGATTTGTTGTCAGAATGGATCGTGCGCAGGAAAACCGGTGCCGCGATATCTGTATAAAGATTGTAATGCTGGCCCAGCGCCCTGTGATTATAGCGGTACGGTGTGCGATCATAGGCCGCCGGAGCCAGAAGCGCCGTGCCCACCGACAGCGGGGCGCGTTCTACGAAATCGACAATCCTGTTCCCCCCCTGCCCGGTCACCTCGACATAGAAGCCGCGATTGAAGGCGATCATGAAAGGCTGGTCCCCGTGAATCGCGCGCAATCCGCGCGCAGTATGCTTGAGCCTCTCGACATAATCCAACGCCACAGCGTCATCGTCATCGAGCCGGAACCAAAGCTTGTGACTGGCCCCGCCAAGCGGGACTGATCGAAAAGCCATGCGGGAGATTGGGTAATGCTGGTGGGGTTCAGCGGCAAACACCTCGATATGATCATGTTCCGCAACCAGGTCATCGAGGCGTGCGCGCGCATCCGATGGCAGTTCAGTCGATGTCAGGATAACCGCACGGAAATCCCGGTCGCTCTGTTGCGCCAGCGAAGGCAGGCACAGCTTTTCGAACAGCTCGAACCGCAACGCCAGGCGCTCGGGCGAAAACAGATGTTCGGCGATATTGTCAACTGTTCCGAATCTTTCAGTGTAGTAATCGACTGCCAGAACGGAAAAGCGGACAACCCCTACCACCGGAATATCCGTCGTCATATTCATCGCTTGCCTCGCCCGATTTGCCGCACGGACCCAGATGACATGGCTTTGAACGAAAAGAAAAGTCCCACTTTTGTCGGCCAGTTCGCCTTTTCAGACCAGCTTTCGCGAAAGGATCACCCACTCGCCAATATTCTCGCGCGTGATGTAGCCGAGGAAATGGCCAGCCCGATCGGTGATTGCCACCGCGGGCGCGTCACCGCTGGCGAGCATGTCGAGGACCTCATCCATCGGCGCATCGAGCCACATCTCGGGAATGTCTGTCGTCACCGCGTCCGAAACCGGCGCGTTGCGGCGCCCCGCTTCCGAAGCGCCCAGAATGGATGTGCGGGTCAGCATCCCGACGAACCGCCTGTCCGGGCCAACCACGGGAAACTCCGACTGCTCGGTGCGCAACACCGCATGCGCCGCCGCTTCCATCGTGTCCTCCGGTCCCAGCGCCTCGAACGAGGTGATCATCGCATCCCGCGCCCGCGCGCCATGCGCCCGGTCTCGCAACATTGCCTGCGAGCTTTCGGCCCCGGCCGCGAAAAAGATGAAAATCGCGATCAGGATCAATAGCGGGCTGCCCGATGTCAGCCCGAGAAAGCCGAAGAGGAAGGCCATCACCTGCCCCGCCTGGGCCGCCAGCTGCGTCGCCTTGACCCTTTCCATGAACATGGCAAGCCCGGCGCGGAACACCCGCCCGCCGTCCATCGGAAAGGCCGGGATCATGTTGAACAGCACAAGTAGCAAGTTGACCGCCGCCAGCCTCTCCAGAAAACCAAGTCCCGGGTCCTCGAGTGATTGAAGCACATTGAGTGAGAACGAAGCCCCAAGAACAACCGTCAGGATCAGCCAGATAACGATATTGACCGCCGGCCCGGCCACCGCGATCAGGATTTCCTGTCGCGGGTCCTCGGGGATTCGTTCCAGCCGCGCCAGCCCACCTATGGGCAACAGCGTGATATCGCGGGTGCGTACGCCAAAGCGTCGCGCCATGGTCACATGTCCCAACTCGTGCAACACCACACAGGCAAACACTGCCATTATGAACACCACATTGACGATTGCCGCGCCTGGCCCGTCGACCAGCCAGGCCGCGGCCATCACCCAAGCCAACAACAAAAAGAAGGTTGCATGCACCCTGATCTGGGTGCCGCGCACATCTCCGATAGAAAAGGACCAGTTCATGATCACTCCCGCATCTGGCATGTCGTCCGGCACATCATCCGGTTGACCGGGCTGGCAGGCTTCAACATCGCCCAACCAATCGCCAAGCGCAAACTCTCTTTCACCGACAAGGGACGCGCAGGCCCGATGCGAAAACGCGAGCTTGACATGGCCAACGATCTTTTCTCGTCAAGACCAATATGGAAGCGAATACGGATCGAAACAGGGGCATGTACATCCAGATCTGACCCATGCGAATGCGAGAATTCACCAGTCAATGCACGATAGCGTACCAGAAAACACCAAGGCCCGCACATCTTCCCTGACTTAAGACTTGGCAAACCCATCAAGACCCGCTA